>OMTA01000132.1 GCA_900313895.1 uncultured Eubacteriales bacterium
CGGCGCCGTTATCAAGCAGATAGCGAATGGTCGGGATGGCGGCAACAATGCGCTTGTTGCTGGTGATCTCGCCGGTCTCCTTGTTCTGGGGAACGTTAAAGTCGCAGCGGAGCAGGACCTTCTTCCCTTTGACGTCGACATCGTAAACGGTCTTTTTGTTGTAGTTCATGATGAAACCTCCTGAATTTATGGATCAGAATCAATCAGCGCCGATTAGACCTTGAAAGCGAGAATTGGATTCTTTTCATCGGTATTTTAGCACATTTTTTGAAAAAAACTATTGTTTTTTTGTACTTTTTTACGATTCTTGCATTATGTACAAAACTACTGTATAATTCTTGTGAAGAGCTTCCAAATTTTGTCAATTTGCCCATGAGGGTCCAGCATGGTTTTGGAGGGAAAGAATGGAGCTGCTTTGTTATGACTGTCCGCGGCGCTGCGGAGCCCGGCGGAGTGAGACGCTGTCCGGCGGGGTCTGTCAAAGCCCGCTTCTCCCCTGCGTCATCCGGGCTGCTCCGCATTTTGGGGAGGAGCCCTGCATCAGCGGGAGCCGCGGGGCCGGGACAGTCTTCTTCACAGGCTGCAGCCTGCACTGTGTCTACTGTCAGAACGCGGAGATCAGCCGGAAGAGCGTGGGAAAGGCCCTTCGCCCGGACGAGCTGCGCGAGGTGATGCTGCGCCTGCGCGACAAAGGCGTTCACAATATCGAGCTTGTCACACCGTCGCACTATACCCGCGTGATCGCCGAGGCGCTTTCCGGCGCCGAGCTTGGGGTCCCGGTGGTCTGGAACAGCTCGGGCTATGAGCGCGCCGAGACGCTGAGGATGCTGGAGGGGCTGATACAGGTCTATATGCCGGATCTCAAAACGCTGAACCCAGAAACCGCGAAGCGCTATTCCGCCGCGCCGGATTATCCCGAACAGGCAAAGGAAGCCCTGCAGGACGCGCAAAAGAGCGAACAGAGCAAGCTAGATAAAAAGGTCGAGAAGCTGGAATCCAACGCCGACAAAAAAGCCTATCTGTCGGAAACCTACAGTCAGGAGCTCTCCGATCTCTATGATTCCTACCTGAAAGCCGAAACCTACGACGACGTTATCTCCTGTGCCGAGAAATACAACGATAAGCTGCAGGAAGCCTTTGATGAAGCCGAAAAGATCGGATATAAATACGCGATCGGTACTGAGGGCAACGAGAATCTTGCTTATGTTGATTACATGGAGAGAGCATTATATCTGAAGTATAACAGCGACGGACATTATCGGTATTATTGTCCCTGCGAAAAAACCTCCTCGAACGGCGTAATGATTGATAACCCCGACGAAAAAGACGTTATCATGGTATTCTATAACAAGGATAGCCATAACGTTTACACGGATATGCTGTTCGCAAAAACCGACGGCTCTGCCGATAAACTGGATTTCACCGCCTTCTACAAAGGAGACACCTACTGCGAAATCACCGCCATCAGCCTCGATCGCGTAGAAATCAATACCGATTACTTTAGGCTCTTCGATATCTCCGGCGACACCGCTAAACTGATCGCCACCTCAGATAAAGAGGAATATTTCACAAATGATTCCTACCGCATTGCATCAGATTACAGCTTTAACAGATTTGATGAGGCAGAAGGCAAGGAAGGCTTTGACAAACGTGCAGAGGAAGAAAACAAATACCGCAAGTTCCTCAAGGATTGATCTGTCGCCCGCAAACGCATCCAGAAAAGAACACCCGTCGCTCTGAAGGTGTATTTTTTTCTTTCCTTCTTACTCTGTTTATGCTACAATACAGGTAATCCATCTGTTACAGGAGGATCACATGAAGAATCCTTTCAAGCGAAAAAAGCTTGCACCTATCCCGGAGCAAGCGATTGAAGTAATATCCGCGCCTTTTATCGAAGCGCCGAAGCCGCAAGTTGCGCCACAGAAGTCTGAGCCGCAAAAACCCGACGACGGCTTTCTTGAATGGTACCGCACGCCGACCCGCGGCGGGATCGAGCGGCGCGAGCGCAACGACTTTTTTGAGGAATACAACGTCTACGGAACGGATCGGGAGGGCGCGCTGATCTGTCGGCGCTATCACCGCTATCCCGAGCATGAGCGGGAGTTCGATCTCTCGTACAGCCGCGCGCTGCGCTTTTCGGAATTCAACCGCCGCCTGCTGAGCGAGCTTGACAGAGGCGGGATGAAGCTCGGCGATTATCGGGAATGTATCGAAAAAGCGGAGCGGCTCAGCGGGATCGAGAGTGACAGCTCCTTTGAGATATTGAGCGAAAATGATACCGCCCTGCTGGAGGCGTTCTGCAACGCATTTGATACGATGAAGGGTCAGACCTTTCTTCACAGCGAAGGTGCGCTCAGCTGTGAGTGCGAGAGCATTGTCGGGGAAGAATTCTTACAGATCCGCTTTCGCAAGCCGCTACGGCATGACGCGATCAACGAGGAAATCGGCGGCGTGACGAGAAAGCCCATCGAGGGCTACGACATCGAGAACCTGTGGATCATGAGCGTCTACAACCGCCTGCGTGAGAAATGCGCCGCCTGCAAGGTCAGCCTGCTGACCTACGAATGGAGCGCGGCGAAAGAGACCGTCCACCTCCTTATCGCCGCGGGCTTTGAGGGGATCGGCGGCACGCTGATGATCGCCGTCGGAAGTCCCGAGGACATGAGCCGCTTTGGGTTTTGGTCACTCGACTTCTCGGGAAAATAATATCACAACCACAAAGGCTGCCGCAACGACGCGACAGCCCGTTTTATTTCTAAAATCGAATTTTACCGGCGCTTTATTATTCTACAATAGAATTATTTATATTTCTAAATATGAATTATGCCGTATATATTATTCTTTAGCAGAATTATCCTCTCTGTCCTCTTTCGGCAATCTGCGGAAAAATCCGACCGCAAACGGAGCGGTGATCGGCAGGGACAGCGCAAGCGCGATCGGCATCGCCTCCTGGATGCCCGCAAGCCCTCTGAGGCTCGAGAGGATCAGCAACAGCGGGATGAACAGCAGTCCGTTTCTCAGCGAGGAGAGCAGCGACGCGTGCAGGCGTTTTCCGGTGCTCTGCAAAAGCATCTCGGTCGTCATACACGGCGGCAGTGCCAAGGACGCGAGCGCCTGCAAGATCAGTGCGCGCGTACCGATCTCGATAACGGCGGGATCGTCGCGGAACAGACCGATCAGGCTGCCGGAGAACACGATTAACAACGTTGTTCCGACAACGATGATGCTCTCGGCAAGTACGGCGGTGAACAGAAATCCCTTTCGCAAACGCGAATACTTGCCCGCGCCGTAGTTGAATGCCGCGACGGGCTGGAAGCCCTGACCCACGCCGAGGGCGATCGAGAACGCGAAGAAGATGATGCGTGAAACGATACTCATCGCAGCGACAGCCGCATCGCCGTAGACGGCGCATTGGGCGTTGAGCAGAACCGTCGCAAGGCTGTTGAGCCCCTGCCGGAGCATGGACGGAAAGCCGGTCGCGACGATATCCCACACCATCGCGGGACGGATCTTTTTCATGGCGGAGAAGCCGATCTTCGACTCTGTTTTACCGCTGAGGAACATGAACAGCAGGACAAGCCAGCTGATGAACTGACTGACGGCGGTCGACAGTCCCGCGCCCGCGATGCCCATATTCAGCCCGAACATGAGGATGGGATCGCCCGCCATATTCAGCACGGCGCCGACCATCAGGCCGATCATTCCCAGCGCCGCCTTGCCCTCATAGCGCAACAGATTGTTGAGCGTCAGGCAGGAGCACATGAACGGCGCGGCAATCAGGATATAGGTGATGTAGGTCTCGGCGTAGGGCTCGATGGTCTCGGTCGAGCCGAGCAGCATCACGATACCGTGCAGAAAGCACAGCCCTACGATACCGACGATCAGACCCGTCGAGAAGGAGGACAAAAAGCCTGCCGTCGCGTGAACGGAAGCGCGCTCCTTATCCCTCTGCCCCAAAGCGCGGGAGAGGATACTGCCCGCTCCCTGACCAAACAGAAAGCCGACTGCCTGGATCACGGTCATAAAACCGAACACGATACCGACCGCGCCGGAAGCGCTGGTGCCGAGCTGTCCGACGAAGGCGGTATCGACTAAATTGTAGATATTGGTGATCAGCATGGAGAGGATCGTCGGTACCGACAGCCCGAGGATCAGGCGCGGTATCGGCGTCTTTGTCATCTTGTCATACTGATTCTTTTTTGCTTGTTTTCTCATTACCCATTCAATTTATCGTTTAACGGTGCTTATCAAAGAACTCCATCAAACGCTGTTTGTAGTCGGGCGCTTCATCAAAGACGCAGTGTCCGTACTCGCTGCCGTAGATATGATAATCTACCTGCAGCGGCCCGGTGGTGGGCATGGTGAGGAGGGAACCCAGCTCCGGGCAGCCCACGCCGGACAGGTTTACATGCGTGAAACCGGTAAAGAAGCTGTTTTCCTCTACATAGGGCGTACTCCACCAGCGGCTGTCCTTGTCCCAGGTATTCAGGCTGGAGCCCATTACATTGAAGGGGCTTACGCTCATCAGGCCGTTGGGCGTGACGGCCCCCGGGTTGCAGGCGCCGAAGTTGGACGTGCCGATAAAGGGATTCACGAACCTGGTGTAGTCGCCGGCCCGGAGAGAAAGGCCGGAGAGCAACACGATCGTTGCCAGGAAAATGTTTTTAACCATCGCTATAATGTATGACTGTGGTTTATCGGAATCAAGCGTTTCAGTATCCATAAGGGGGAACTTCCCCGTCGTCGATGAGGTTCCGGAGGATTTCCTTCCAGCCGGTCCCTGACGAACCAGGCACATCGAACGATGCCTTGATGTCCTCCAGGGAATAAGCTCCCTTTTTCTCCTCATTAATGAATTTTACAAGGGCTTCGCGCAAGGCCGCGTCCGACCTGGCGGT
>OMTA01000055.1 GCA_900313895.1 uncultured Eubacteriales bacterium
GTCGTCGAGGGTGGTCTCGGTATCTTCGACGGTATCGTGCAGCAGCGCCGCGACGATGGAATCGGTATCCATGCCCATCTCGGCGAGAATACACGCGACGGAAGTCGGATGGAGAATAAACGGTACGCCGCTGACGCGCCGCTGGTCGCCGTGGGCGATGTTCGCGAACTCGTATGCCTTTTTGATCTTGCGCTTGTTATACTTGACAGGACTTTTGTCCATCAGCCTCAACAGCTCGTCGAAATCCTGATAATGGACAACATCAGTCATGTTCACTTACCTCCCGTAGTTTTTGGATTATCAGCGAATCGTTCAGGTTGACCTTTCCTTCAACCTGACACAGCTTGATCTCAGTCGTATACATCCCTTCGAAAATGCGGATGAGTCCCAGCTCGTTCATGCACTCGAGGATCACCCTGAGCTTTCCGTAGGAAATATCGCAATCGAGGCGATAGAGCAGGGTATCGAGCGAATAGCGGTAGCCGCCCGTGGAGCGGATACAGCGGTAGACGACGGCGAACTCGTCGCGGTCGGGGATGAGGGACGCGGCCTCGGCGGCGGTGATTTGATCGCCGCGGCAGAAGCTTTCAAATATTTCTTTTGAAGAAATATAACTATCTTCATCGATGCCCGAGAAGCGGATGTCGCGGACAAATACGGACAGGCTCTCGGTATTATTATATACATTGACATCCATAGTAACCGCCAAATCGACAATATCGCCGATCTGATACGGAAACTCTTTGAGCGTGGTGGAAAAACGCATCGCGACGACTGTCGCTTCGCCGCGCGACAGGGTCAGGCGCAGGTGCTTTCCGCCGCCGATCTCGCGGATGTCGCGGATGGTCATATTGAACAATCCGAACAGCGGGGTCGGGTTGCCCGCGCCGTACGGCTCGAGGATCGAAAGATCCGCCGCCATGGAAACGCTCAGCTGGGCGGGATTGAGCTTGCAGTCGAGCTCCAGCGTCGCGGGCGGGATGGGATGAGAAGCGGCGTAGGCGTTGATCGCCGCGATGAACGGCTCAATGTTCTCGCGCGTGATACCGAAGCCGACAGCCATCGGATGTCCGCCGCACTGGACGAGGTGATCGGAGCAGGCAAAGACCGCGTCGATCAGCGAGAATCCCGCGACCGATCGTCCGGACGCGCGACAGACCTCGCCGTCGAGGGTAATGACGATGGAGGGCTTTGAATAGACCTCCTTGACGCGGGACGCGACGATACCGATGACGCCCTTGTGCCAGCCCTCGCCGTAGACCACGATCACGCGGTTGTTGACGATGGAGGGATCCTCGCGGATGAGGTCGTCGATATCGCTGAGGATCTCGCGCTCGAGCTGCTGGCGCTCGGTATTATCGGAGGACAGCTCGGCGGCGATATCCGCGGCGTATTCCTCGTCCTCGGTCAACAGCATGGAAACGGATTTTTTGGATAGTCCGAGCCTTCCGCCGGCGTTGATGCGCGGGACAAGGGTGAAGCTGAGGTTGCCCGCGGAGATATGTCTGCCGGAGAGTCCGGCTTCTTCGGATAAAGCGGCGATACCGATGCGGTCGCCGTTATTGATATGCATCAGACCGTTTTTGACCAGCACGCGGTTCTCGCCCCGAAGGGGGACGATATCGCCGACGGTACCGATTGCGGCAAGGTCGGAATAGTTTTCCAGAAGACCGTCGACGTCCGCGTACTCGCCCTCGATCGCCTGTACCAGTTTAAAGGCGACGCCGACGCCTGATAATTCTTTAAAAGAACTATTGCAATCCGGTCGGTGAAGATCGACGATCGCGACAGCGTCGGGAAGGACATCGGGAACAGCGTGGTGGTCGGTGACGACGGTATCGATGCCGAGCGTGTTGGCGTAGGCGATCTCGTCTACGGCGGCGATGCCGTTATCGACGGTGATGATCAGCTTGACGCCGCGTTCGTAGAGCTTTGCGACAGCGTCGGTGTTCATGCCGTAGCCCTCGGTCTCGCGCGAAGGGATATAGTACATGACGTCGGCGCCGATATCGGAAAGATAGGAATACAACAAGGCGGTGGAGGTGACGCCGTCGGCGTCGAAATCGCCGTATACGCAGATACGCTCGCCGTCCTCGATCGCGCGGCGGACGCGCTCGACCGCTTTGTCCATATCGCGGATCTCGAAGGGTGAGGCGGTGATGGTCTCGTTGGAGAGGAAATCGATCAGCTCCTCCTCCCCCGTCACACCGCGGATATCGAGCAGCATCGCGACAAGCATCGGCAGATCGTAACGCGAGGAAACGGACATCGCGTTCTCTTTATTCAGTTTTCGGGTGATCCATTTCTTCATAATAGTTGTTAGTTGGTAGTTTTTAGCTTGTGGTCATTGAAACGCCTGGCGCAAAGGCGCTCGGCGGGACGTCTCGGGAGACGTCCCCTACAGATTTGCTGAACTACGAAGGAGTTCTTTTGCGTGGTTGAGGGCGGAATCGGTGACGGTCTCGCCGCCGACGATGCGGGCAAGCTCGCGGACTCTGCCCTCTTCGTCCAGTTGATCGACCTGTGTATAGGTGCGGTCGTCGCGGACGGATTTGCTGATGAACAGATGGTTATCGGCAAAGGCGGCGATCTGCGCCTGGTGGGTCACGCAGAGCGCCTGGCAATCGGCGGAGAGCTGCTTGAGCTTTTTGCCGACCCTGCCCGCGGCTGAGCCGGATATGCCGGTATCGATCTCGTCAAAGATCAGTGTCTCGACAAAATCAGCTTTGCTCAGCACGGTTTTGATCGCGAGCATCATGCGGGAAAGCTCGCCGCCGGAAGCGATCTTTGAGACGGGCTTCGGCGCTTCGCCGGGGTTGGTGGAGATCAGAAACTCGAGCTTGTCAATGCCGCGGGTATTGAGGGGCACCTCTTCGCGGCTGATCTCGAGGCGGACGTTTGGCATTTCGAGGAATGCCATCTCGCTTTCGACGTCCTTGCGGAAGCGTTCAGCAACAGATAACCGATAGTCGGATATTTCTTTTGCAGAATTATACGCTTGTTTGTATAGTTTCTCGCGCTTTTTGGCGAGTTGTTCCCGGTTAAAGGCATAATCGGTCAGATTTTTTAATTCTTTTTTGGAATTTTCTAGATAGGCGAGCATCTCTTCCTCGCTGTCGCCGTACTTGCGGCGCAGGCGGTAGAGCAGATCCATGCGCTCCTCGATCTCTTCAAGTCTGCCGGGGTTTGCGTCGATATCATCCATCGCCTGTTCGAGATCGCGGGAGATCTCCTGCAGCTCGTACAACGCGGAGGAAAGACGGTCGGAATCACCCTCGAGATCGGGCAAATAGCGTGCGGCGCGGATCACGGATTCGCAGGCGTCGTCGATCATTCTCAACGCGCCGTCGATCTCATCGTCGTCGCCGTCGAGCGCGATACGGGCGCGCATCAGCTCCTTCGCGATCTTCTCTCGGTTGCGCAGGGCTTCCTTCTCAGCGGTCAGTGCATCGTACTCGCCGACGGTGATCGCGGCGTCCTCCAGCTCGCCGATCTGGAAGGTGAGCAGGTCGATCCTCGAAAGGCGCTCCGCCTCGTCCATATCGGCGGCGGACAGCTCTTCCTCGACCGCTTTGAGCTCGCGGTAGACGGCGCGATAGGCGGAGAGCCTCTCGCCCATCTGTGCCAAAGCGTCGATGTAGACGATATGCAGCGAAGGATTCATCAGCTCGAGGTTGTCGTTCTGGCCATGGATATTGACCAGATACTCGCCGATGTCCTTTAAGACGGAAACGGTTGCGGGGCGCGAATTGACGCGGCAGGTGTTCTTGCCGCTGACGCTCAGCTCGCGCGAGAGGATCAGGGTGCCGTCCTCGGCGGAATAGCCCAGAGAGGCGAGCTTCTTTTGCACCAGATCGGAAACGTTCTCAAAGGTCGCGCTGACAAATGCCGCGTCCGCTCCCGATCGGATCAATCCGCGGGAGGATCGCTTGCCGAGAACGGCGTTGATCGAATCGATCACGATACTTTTACCCGCGCCGGTCTCGCCGGTCAGGATATTCAGACCGTTGGTAAAGTCGATATTTGTTTTTTCGATAACCGCTATATTTTCGATATACAGGTTGGTCAGCATAAAAACAATCCTTATCTGAAACTCGGGTTGACTTCCCGATTAGTTATCAAGAGATGTAGCTGTGCAGCTCATCGGTACACTGCTGCGCGTTCTCTTCATCCTTGCAGACGAGCAGGATGGTGTCCTCTCCGGCGATTGTGCCGACAACCGGAGCGAAGGTCATCATATCAATCGCGGCGCAGGCTGCCTGTGCCATGCCGCTGAAGGTTTTGATGACGACGAGGTTCATCGCGCGTTCGATAGAAATTACTGAGGATGAGAAGATCGTATTGAAATTGTTTTTCGCGCCCTTTTCCGCGCTGGGAGACGCCTGATAGCGGTATTTGCCGTCGGGCAGGAGAGTCTTGGTCAGGCGGAGCTGTTTGATATCGCGCGAGACGGTGGACTGGGTCACGTCGTAGCCGTCGGCGCGCAGATAATCGATCAGTTCTTCCTGGGTCGTGATCGGGTACTTGTTGATCAGTTCGAGGATTTTCATGTGCCTATTGTTTTTCATTATGAATTCTCCTTCAATTTCTCATTCAGTAAGGTATAAAAATTTTTCTCTTTCAGAATTATAAGTTGTAATTCAAGAGAGGATTTTTTGACGGTAACGGTATCTTCGGACGAGATACGGACGTAGTTCTGACCATCGACGGTCATGTAGCATTTGTGATCGTAACGCTGTTGGACGCGTGCGGTCAGAACGGCGTTTTCTCCGAAAACGACCTGACGCGAGGACAGCGCGTGGGGACAGACGGGGGTCAGCAGGATACAGTGCATATCCGGCTCGATCACGGGGCCTCCCGCGGAGAATGAATACGCGGTAGAGCCTGTCGGGGTCGCGAACAACATTCCGTCCGCGCGGTAAGTGATGATGCGCTCGCCGCTGATACCGACGGAGATATCGACCATAGAGGACAGGGAATCGCGATGGATGACCGCCTCGTTGACGGCGGTATAGGTCACAGAATCCTCGCCGCGGGTCTTGTTGATCTCCAGCAGCATACGACGCTGGATATGATAATCGCCGGAAAGCAGGCGTTTGAGCTCGCCAAGCTCGTCGGGCTCGATATTCGCGACAAAGCCGATGCGTCCGAGGTTGACGCCCAAAAGGGGCTTTTGATAGAGCGCGGCAAACTTGGCGTTGTGGATGATGGTGCCGTCGCCGCCGACCGTGACCGCGATATCACACGCGCGGATCACGTCCTCCGCCGTGCTGAACACGGTCATTCCGTCGAGCGGACAACAGGCTTCGGTCAGCACCTCTGCCCCGCCGTCCGAAAGGATCGCGACGATCTTCTCGGACACCTCGACGGCGCTCTTTTTTTCTTGATTGATCAGTAATCCTATTTTCATACGCTCACCTGTCCAGTGCGGTATGGGACGCTTCGACGACCGCTTCGGCTGTTGTCGTGAGACGGTTTTCGGGAGCGTCTGATTTTTCGATATAGATCAGGTACTCGATGTTGCCCTGAGGCCCTTTAATGGGGGAATAGCTCAGTCCGAGAACGGAAAAGCCGTTATTAAGACAATAGTCGATGATACCCTGTACGACAGAAATATGTACCGATTTGTCGCGGACGACGCCGTTTTTTCCGACGTTTTCGCGGCCTGCTTCAAACTGGGGTTTGATCAGGCAGACGGCAGTCGCGTCCTTTGCACAAACCGCGCGCGCCGCGGGAAGGATCAGCCGCAGAGAGATGAACGCGACATCGGCGGAGAAAAAGTCGACGGGATCGGGGACCTGCTCCGCGGTGACATAGCGCATATTGGTGCGCTCGAGGTTGACGACGCGGGGATCGGTACGGAGCTTCCACGCGAGTTGGCCGTAGCCGACATCGACGGCATAGACCTTGCAAGCGCCGTTTTGGAGCATACAATCGGTGAAGCCGCCGGTCGACGCGCCGATATCCATCGTGACCTTTCCGTAGAGAGAGATCGGGAAAACCTGCATCGCTTTCTCGAGCTTATACCCGCCGCGGCTGACATAGCGATCGTCGCCGCCGCGCACCTCGATCGGCAGAGTCTCGTCGTAGGACGAGCCCGCTTTGTCGGCTTTTTGGTTATTGACATAGACGCAGCCGGACATGATGACCGCCTTCGCCTTTTCGCGGCTTTCGAAAAACCCTTTTTCTACAAGAAGGACGTCAAGACGTTTTTTCATGACAGCTCCTCCCTGACCATCGCGCACATTCCGTCGGCGTCCAGACCGAGATGGCTGAGCGTTGCGGAGATAGACGCGTGGTGGATATATTTATCACAGACTGCGCGCGACTTGTAGCTTCCGGTATAGCCGCGCTCCGAGAGCATACGGCGCATGGTCTCGCTGATCGAGCCGCTGCGCATACCTTCTTCAAAGAAACAGATCTTTTGAAAGTCGAGCGCGAAGTCGATCGCTTCGGGATCGAGCGGTTTGACGCGACAGAGCTTGAGGATACAAACGTTGACGCCGTCTTTTTTGAGTTTTTCCGCAGCCTTTGCCGCCTCGGAAAACAGTCTTCCGTAGGTGACGAGAAGGATAGCGGCGCTGCGGTCGCCGACGATATCGTAATTGACGCTTTCTTCTGTATAAGCATCGGGACGATAGCCCTCGCTGCCGCGCGGATAGCGCACCGCGACGACGCCCTCGATATCGTAGAGCGCGGTAGACAGAGAGGCTTTGAGCCCGTCGTAATAGCAGGGCGACAGGATGGAGACGCCGGGGATCGCGTTCAACATCGCGACATCGAAAACGCCCTGGTGGGTCTCGCCGTCCTCGCCGACGATCCCGGCGCGGTCGACGCCGATCACGATATGCGCCCACTGCATGGCGGCGTCGTGGATGATCTGGTCATAGCCGCGCTGGAGGAAGGAGGAATAGACGGCGAACACCGGCAGCATTCCGCCGACCGCCATACCGGAGGCAAAGGTGATCGCGTGTTCCTCGGCGATGCCGACGTCAAAGAAGCGGTCTTTGTAGGTCTTGGAGAAATCGACGAGACCGGTACCGGTACGCATCGCCGCAGTGATTGCGCAGACGCGTTTGTCCGCTTTTGCCAAACGGCAGAGTTCCTCGCCGAAAACGCCGGAGAAATTCTGCTTTGAGCTGATCGGCTCGCCGGTATCGACATTGAAGGAGCCGATGCCGTGGAAGGACGCGGCGTCCTTTTCCGCGAACTTGTAGCCCTTGCCCTTTGTGGTAACGACATGGAGCAGGGCGGGATCTTTTGAGCGTTTGACGGTATTGAGGGCGTTGGTCAGCTCCTCGATATTGTGGCCGTCAACAGGCCCGTAGTAGGAAAGCCCGAGCTTATCGAAGATTGTATGGCGATAGAGGATATGCTTGAAACGGCTTTTGGAGCGTTTGATGGTATTGCCGATCGGCTTGCCGAGCAGCGGGATCTTTGACAGGACGCGCTCGGTGCGGGATTTGAGTCGGAGATACCACGGCTGCATTCTCGCACTTGAGAGATAGCGCGCCATCGCGCCGACGTTTTTGCTGATCGACATCTTGTTATCGTTGAGGATAACGATGAAGTTTTTGTTGTATCTTCCCGCGTTGTTGAGCCCTTCGTACGCCAAGCCGCCGGTGAGCGAGCCGTCGCCGATCACGGCGATGGTATAGGAATTGTCGCCCGACAGCTCCTTTGCCTTGCAGATACCGAAGGCGGCGGAGATAGAGGTGCTGGCATGGCCCGCGTTGAACGCGTCGCAGGGGCTTTCCTTGCGTTTCGGGAAGCCGGAGAGTCCGCCCTCGCGGCGGATCGTATCGATGCGGTCGTAGCGACCTGTGAGCATCTTGTGGGTATAGCACTGGTGCCCTACATCAAAGACGATGCTGTCCTCGGGACAATCGAAAACGCGATGAAGCAGAACGGTCAGCTCGACGACGCCGAGGTTGGAGGAAAGATGGCCGCCGTTCACCGATACGACATCGATGAGCTTTTCGCGGATCTCCTCGCACAGCGCGGGGATCTGATCGTCCGGCAACGCCTTGACGTCAGCGGGAGAATGGATTTTGGATAAAATTTCGTATGACATAATAATCGTTTCACTCAATTGATTATGACAATTGAGAATGGACAATTGTGGTGTTACTTCTTTCTGTTGGCTAAGGCGAGCGCAAAATCGGCGAGCGGCTTTGTATCGCCGTCAAATACACAGAGGGCTTTGATCGCCTCTTGAGTCAATTCGTCCGCGAGC
>OMTA01000115.1 GCA_900313895.1 uncultured Eubacteriales bacterium
GCCGCCGGTAAGACCTTGTATGTTAAAACTGAGATCATCAACAGTGATACTAACAATGCTTCTGATATCAGTCTGTATATCAGTTCTTTGCCGGCGTGTACTTTAGCGGTCACCTATCCCGGAAACTCGGTCAGGAGATATTCTTCGACCCAGACGGATTGCTATATTGTTCGCGACGCTTTCGTCAAGCGTAAGGATAACGGCGATGTTAACGGATTACCTGGAAAACTTGAGATTGAGTGGTTTGTGACGAATAACGGGAGTTCAGAAATTAAGGTCGATCTGGATAATTTGTATCTCTTATATAATTAAGTATTTGAGCGAGCTTGTCTCGCTCTTTTCTTTTCTAATTATTCGCTTGACGTATCAGCGCTCGCTGAATTATAATATAATTAACATAGCTATGAAAGGGTATACTTATGGTTCGTAAGATTGTCAACATCATCTCAACGGTCATTCTTGTTCTGTTGATCGCGTTCGTTATCTTTCTGTTTATCATCCGCTTATCCGGTCAGACGCCGTCTATCTTCGGCTATCAAATCATGCGCGTTACCACCGGTTCAATGGAACCTACGCTCATGGTCGGTGACGTCATAATGGTGAAAGAGACCGATCCTGCCGATATCCATAAAGACGATATCATCTCATATGAAAGTATTCAGGGTGAGCTGAAGGGTCAGATCATTACCCACCGCGTTGTCGAAGAACCCGCAAGGGTAGAGGATACATACTTTATCCAGACACAGGGTGACGTCGAGGGTGCGGCGCTCGATCCAAGAATCACTGATAAGCAGGTAAAGGGTAAGTACTTGTATAAACTGGAATTCCTCAAAGGGATCTACACCTTCTTTTTATCACCTTACGGTATCATCACCTTTGTATTTGTGATCGTCGCGCTGTTCGGATATGAGATCATCTCGCTGATCATCTCCTACAAATCACTTGACGAGCACGATGAAGATGACGAAGAATACTACGAGCCTAAGGCAAAAAAAGAATCGAAAAAACGCAAAAAGCCGAAAAAAACACATTTCAAGTAATAGTTTGCAGTACAAATACACATTTCAAAAGCTCCCTTTATGGGAGCTTTTTTGATGCTGGTCGATTATTATTCTATGTTCGAATTATTCGCAAATATGTTCGTTAAAATCCTGTCATATTTCTTGAATTCTACCATAATTTGTGTTAAGATTGCTGTATAATGGCTAGATATAGGGTTTTCGTTGTTCCAAACTAAGGAATCCGCTTGAAACCTGCGTTTCATGAATACCGGAGAAAGGGGTATACTATGCAGAAGGCTGATCACAGCGGTCATCGCGCTCGTATGAGAGAAAAATATCTGAAGAGCGGTCTGGATGTATTTGCCCCCCACGAGATCCTCGAGCTGATGCTCTACTACGCGATCCCTTATAAAAATACCAATGATATTGCCAAGAACCTGATCAGCCGCTTTGGCTCGCTTGACGGCGTATTGGATGCGCCGATCGATTCGCTGGTCGAAGCAGGTCTCACCGAGAATCAGGCGATCTATCTTAAGCTGTTTCCCGATATCACGCGCATCTATTATCGCGCGAAGTATGATTCCGATGACGGGCCGATCGATTTTGATAACCTGCCGGATTATATCTCCCGACGGTTCATCGGTCTGACCTCCCAGGAGAGGGTGTTGCTAATCCTGCTCGACGTCAAGGGGAAAGAGGTATTCAGCGGTTTTATCAACGAAGGCAATTTCGAGGCGACACGTTTATCGGTACGCAGCATCGTTCGCCTTGCGATGAACTACGGCGCTGTGACGGCGATCCTCGCGCATAATCATCCCAGCGGCGTAGCTTTACCCTCAAAGGACGATATCAACACGACGCTGTACCTGCGCGACGCACTCTCACTGGTCGACGTTAACCTGATCGATCACTTTATTGTCGCAAACGAGGAATGTATTTCTATGGCGCAGTCCGACTTTTTATAATGTATTACCGATAAGGATGGATATAGTTGGAACATTTTAAACTGGTATCTGAATACAAACCCACCGGCGATCAGCCGCAGGCGATCGCGCAGCTGGTCGAGAGCATCAAGGCGGGAAACAGGGAACAGACCCTTCTCGGCGTGACCGGTTCGGGTAAGACCTTTACGATGGCGAATATCATCGAGCAGGTCAACCGACCGACTTTGGTACTCGCACATAACAAAACGCTTGCCGCGCAGTTATGCTCCGAGTTCAAAGAATTCTTTCCGGAAAACGCGGTCGAGTATTTTGTATCCTACTACGATTATTACCAGCCTGAGGCGTATATCCCTCAGAGCGATACCTATATTGAAAAAGATTCCGCGATCAACGATGAGATCGATAAGCTTCGCCACAGCGCGACCTTGGCGCTTTCCGAGCGGCGCGACGTTATCATCGTAGCGTCGGTATCGTGTATCTACTCCCTCGGCGACCCGATTGATTACCGCAACATGGTGATCTCTCTGCGTCCCGGGATGGAAAAGAGCCGCGAGGATCTGATCCGCAAGCTTGTTGAACTGCAGTACGAGCGTAACGACATCAACTTTGTCCGCGACAAATTCCGTGTGCGCGGTGACGTGGTCGAGATTTTCCCGGCGTCGTCGTCCGATCGTATCATCCGCGTCGAGTTTTTCGGCGATGAGATCGATCGTATCACGGAGATCAATCCCCTGACAGGCGAGTTGCTCGCTACCCTCAGACACGCGGCGATCTATCCTGCCTCGCATTACATCGTTGACGGCGATAAGATGTCCCGCGCGCTGGATGAGCTGGAAAGAGAATTGCAGGAACGTCTGGAATACTTCCGCTCACAGGGCAAGCTGCTCGAAGCGCAGCGCATCGAACAGCGCACGCATTACGATATGGAGATGCTCCAGGAGATCGGAATGTGCCCCGGCGTCGAGAACTACTCCCGCGTTCTGTCCGGCAGAGCGCCCGGCTCCGCGCCGTTTACCTTGCTCGATTATTTTCCGAAAGACTTTTTGCTCTTTGTGGATGAAAGCCATGTTACGCTGCCACAGGTGCGCGGTATGTACGGCGGCGATCACGCCCGCAAAAAGAGCCTGATCGATTTCGGTTTCCGTTTACCGTCCGCCTACGATAACCGCCCGCTGACCTTTGATGAATTCTATGAGCGGCTGAATCAGGCTGTATTTGTCAGCGCTACTCCCGGCGATCTGGAACTGGAGAAAAGCGCAGTCGTCGCGGAGCAGATCATCCGCCCGACAGGACTGCTTGATCCCGAGATCTCCGTCAGACCGACAGAGGGTCAGCTTGACGACCTGATCTCCGAGATCAATCTTCGAATTGAAAAGAATCAGCGCGTATTGGTCACGACGCTGACGAAAAAGATGGCTGAGGACTTGACCGAGTATCTCGAGAGCATGGATATCAAGGTGCGCTATATGCACCATGATATCGATACCGTGCGCCGCATGGAGATCGTCCGCGATCTCAGACTGCAAAAGATCGATGTGCTTGTCGGTATCAACCTGCTGCGCGAGGGCTTGGATATCCCCGAGGTGTCGCTGGTAGCGATCCTCGATGCGGATAAGGAAGGCTTTTTGAGATCCGAACGCTCGCTGATCCAGACAGTCGGACGCGCCGCGCGAAATGCCGACGGCATGGTCATCATGTACGCCGATCAGGTGACGGAATCTATGCAGAAAACCATCATGGAGACAGAACGTCGCCGTTCGATCCAGCAGAAGTATAACGAGGATCACGGCATCGTCCCCCAGACCATCGTCAAAAAAGTCAACGATATCATCGAGATCTCGACCCATACAGACGAGGAAATGGAGCACGTCGGCAGACTGCCGCGTGCGGAGCGTCAGGAGCTTATCAAACAGCTGACCAAAGAGATGCAGGCGGCGTCAAAGCTGCTCGAATTCGAACACGCCGCGTTCCTGCGTGACCAGATCAAAAAGCTCAAAGGCTTGAAATAGAGATAAGAGTAGGGGAGGGGCTTGATCCTCCCGCAGAAAACTGAAATCATAATTCTTTAGGAGAACCATAAATGGCAAAAACAAAAAGAAAGCCACAGTATAACGACGAGAGTATCACCAGCCTGAAGGGCGCTGACCGCGTCAGAAAACGTCCCGCGGTCATCTTCGGCTCGGACGGTATCGAAGGCTGTCAGCACAGTGTCTTTGAGATCCTGTCGAACTCGATCGACGAGGCGCGTGAGGGCTACGGTAAAGAGATCGTCCTGACCACCTACGCCGACGGATCCATCGAGATCGAGGATCACGGTCGCGGTATTCCCGTCGATTATAACAAGAACGAGGAAGAGTACAACTGGAAGCTGCTGTTCTGCGAGATGTACGCGGGCGGTAAGTATAACAACAACGCGGGTGAGACCTATGAGTTTTCCTTGGGACTCAACGGCCTCGGCCTCTGCGCGACACAGTGCGCGTCGGAGTACATGGACGCCGAGATCAAGCGCGATCATAAGAAGTATTCGCTCCATTTTGAAAAGGGCGAGAACATCGGCGGTCTGACCGCTGTCGATTACAACGGCCGCGAGACCGGCTCCAAGATCCGATGGAAGCCCGACCTTGAAGTCTTTACCGACATCAAGATGTCACCCGATTTTTATATTGAGATGATCCGCCGCCAGGCGATCGTCAACCCCGGTATCAAGTTCATCTTTCGTCAGCAGGCGGGACGTTCCTTTGATGTACAGGAATTCTATTATGAGGAAGGTATCGCCGACCATGTCCGTGAGCTGATCGGCGAGGATGGCATGACCACCGTGCAGAGCTGGCAGACAGAGCGCATGGTTCGTGACCGTGACGATAAGGATGAGTACAAATGCAAGATCAATGTGGCGATGGCGTTTTCCAACAAGATCACCGCGGCTGAATACTATCACAATTCCTCCTTCCTCGAACACGGCGGCGCGCCGGATAAGGCGGTTCGCAACGCCTTTGTCTATCAGATCGATAACTATCTCAAACAGCAGAATAAGTATAATAAAAACGAAAGCAAGATCAAGTTTGATGACGTCGCCGACTGCCTTGTCATCGTTATCTCCTCCTTCTCCTCCCAGACCTCGTATGAGAACCAGACCAAGAAGGCAATCACCAACAAGGGTATCCAGGACGCGATGACGGAGTTTTTGCGTCATTCTCTGGAGGTCTACTTCATCGAAAATCCCATCGAGGCGGAGAAGATCGGCAACCAGGTTCTGATCAACAAGCGTTCACGCGAGGATGCGGAAAAGACCCGCGTCCGTATCAAAAACAACCTGACTGCCAAGATCGACATCACCTCCAAGATCGCCAAGTTCACCGACTGCCGCTCCAAAAATGTGGAAGAGCGCGAGCTGTTTATCGTAGAGGGCGATTCTGCGAAGGGCGCTTGCGTACAGGCGCGCAATCCTGATTTTCAGGCGATCATGCCGATCCGAGGCAAGATCCTCAACTGCCTGAAGGTCGACTATGACCGCATCTTCAAGAGCGAGATTATCACCGACCTCATCAAGATCCTCGGATGCGGC
>OMTA01000149.1 GCA_900313895.1 uncultured Eubacteriales bacterium
GTAACCGCAGTGGAACTCGTTAAACACAACCTGGAAATCCTGCGCCTGTGCAAACGCTACGAAGTGCCCGTCATCCTGGGCAGCGACGCCCACATCTCCTTCTCCATCGGCGACTACCGCTACGCCTGGCCGCTCATCGAAGAGACGCAGTTCCCCGAGGCGCTCATCGTGAACGACAAACCCGACTTTTTCCTCCATTACATCGACAAGCGTGGTTAAGGAAATGACCAGCGGGTCACCCGCCCGCCTCATCCTCTCCTTCGCCCTGCCCCTGATGCTGGGCAACGTGCTGCAGCAGGGCTACATGCTGGTCGATGCCGCCATCGTGGGGCAACTGCTGGGCATGAACGCTCTGGCCGGCGTGGGCGCCTCATCCAGCGTGCTGTTTCTCATCCTGGGCTTCAGCATCGGCACCACGGGCGGATTCGGCATCCCCATCGCGCAACGCTTCGGGGCACGCGACGAAGCGGGCGTCCGCTCGCTCTTCCGCCACAGCATCGCCGTGGGGCTCATCCTCTCTCTGGTCATGAGCGTCGTCTGCTGCCTCTTCTGCCGCAGCATCCTCAGGCTGATGGACACCCCGCAGGAAATCATGCACGAGGCGTGGCTCTACCTCTTCGTCACCTTCCTCACCATTCCCTGCAACCTTTTCTACAACCTCGAGGCCTCCGTCATCCGCGCCCTGGGCAACTCGAAGACGCCCTTCTTCTACATGCTGCTCTCGGCTGTGCTCAACGTCATCTTCGACGTGGTCTTCATCGCCGTGTTCCGCATGAACGTGGACGGCGCCGCATGGGCCACCGCACTCTCCCAGCTCATCTGCATCGTGCTCTGCTGGCGCTATATGCGCGAGCGCCTGCCCATCCTGTGGGACGACAGTCACTGGCACGCCAGGCGCAGCGAGGTGTGGACGCTGGTGGGGCACGGCGTCCCTATGGGGCTGCAGTTCAGCATCACGGCCATCGGGAGCGTCATGCTCCAGAGCGCCAACAACGCCCTCGGCGTGGCCTGCGCCACAGCCTTCACGGCCGCCATGCGCATCAAGATGTTTTTCATCACGCCGTTTGAAAATCTCGGGGTGGCGATGGCCACCTATTGCGGGCAGAATCTGGGCGCCGCCAAACTGGCCGGAGCGAAGATCGACGGCAACAACCGCAACCACTATTTCCGGCGAATCCATCGGGGAATACGCGACGCGATGGGCATGATGTCCGTCTATGCCCTGGCCACGATGCTGCTGCTGTGGAAGGGCGCCCGCGACATCGCGATGCTCTTCATCCCGGCCTCGGAAACCGCCTTGCTCTTCCATGTGGTATCGTTGGTCGCGGCGGTGACATACTCGGAGCCGGGTCGCGCAAAGTACAGCGCAGTCGCTTTCGCTCTGGAGCCGATGATCGCCCACGCGCTTACGACCTTGGAGTTGCTGACATTGCTTGTAGCATAGCCGCCGTAACCGGTTCCGCTGTAATAGGAGTCGTGTGACTCTACCCAGAGGACGTTGTTCTTTGCTTCTCTGTTATTCTTATAACTGACTGACGCCACCTTGGAGGCGTTCTGATCGACCGCGCCTCCTAAAGCTTCCATGCCGATATTCGGCTCGGTTACATGACCGATATACCAAATGTAGTCGTCAAGAACATTATCGCCGCCCCATGCGTCGTAGTATACCTCGCCGTAGCTGAACAGCGTTTTGCCTTTGGAACTTGCGTACGTCTTAGCCTTTTCTATGGTATTCGCCCAGAACTGAGATCTATAGGAGGCGTTATCTCTGGGCGTTTCGATATTCTGCGCCGCGTCAAAACGGAAACCGTCAACACCGCAGTCAACTGCTTCACACAGCATATTGTAAACCATCGTCTGGATCTTGGAGTTGCCGGTATTCAGATCGGGCAGGTTTGAGTTGTCGTGCATGACCATGTCATAACGGTCGGAACCGCTCAGGGAAACACCGGTATTATGCCAGCAGCTTTCATCCTTCAGAATATCGGCGTTGATCTCGGCAGATCTGCCGTTATAGGCGCCGTGGGAGCCGGGATTCGCCAGATGGTTGGCAACTACATCGGAGATGATCTTGATGCCTTTTTCATGCGCGGTATCGCACAAGGACTTCAACTCCGCCTTAGTGCCGAGCCAGTTGTTGCCGTCGGCGACGCGAAAATCGACAGGCTGATAAAAATGCCACCAAACGTTTCCTTTGGTTGAATCGTAGGTGTTGTAATCCTTCGGCGGCTGGATACAGGACGTTTGTACCGCGGTATAGCCCGCCGCTTTGATGTCATCCAGATTCGCCTTGATCGTATTATAAGACCAACACATACAGTGCAACATATTTCCGCCTTCGACAGAAGTAGACGGTTGAGCGTACTGTGACGCGCCGGATGCGGGTGTGTTGATCGCTGTGATCGCAAAAACAGAAACGATTAGTGTTAACACGATCAACAAGCTGAGCAGTTTTTTCATCAAAAGACCTCCTAAAAAAACTTGTTAATTATATTATACAAAATCGACATATCAATCACAAGAATCATTAATGCACAAAGATTGAATGTCAGAAATAGACAAGTTGACGAACTAAATCATGGTAAAATTCTGAATTCGAATAATAAATTATAGACTAAAGTCTAGAATGTTTCTGTACTTATTTGTAGAAAAGCAAGAATAAAAAGAAGATTTTAGCAGACTGAAATTGGTATAACAAAAGCGCCGCTTTCGCGACGCTTCGTTTTTGCTATGAGTCTATGTTACGTTGGTAATAGGACGCGATCTTTCTGAGTTTTCGGGTCGCGGCGGCGATGTGCCTTGAAACCGTTGATTTTGACAGATTCAGCGAGCGGGCTATCTCTGTCATTCGCATACCTTCCAGATAGTAACGGATCAGGCAATCGCGCTGGCGATCGGTCAACTCATGCCGGATGGCGCGCTTCAGGATGCGCTTCATCCTCTCGCGATCGGGGCGGTTATCCCCACCCCGATTGTACAAATAATAGGAGATAAGAGGTTCGTTCTTATCATCCATGAACATTCGCTCACGCCTCACGTACAGTCGCCTCCGCCCGCGAGGTGAGCGTATCGCCGATATCGATCAGCTCATGATAGATACGGCGATACTGCTTGATATCATCCATGAGCCGTTTGCGCTGATCGGCGGTCAGCGGTTTTTCTTCTTTCAATCTCAGCTTCTTTTTCTCCAATACTGCGAGTATACGGCGAGCGTTCTGATAATACTCCTCCGCCCATTCAAGATAATCCATTCTTTTGTTTTCCTTTCGATCAACTTCATCTTTACCGCGACGCGGTTTCAAAACTTGGCTTATTCACGGGTTTTGGGGCTTTACCCTGACGATCGCGCTTCGGTTAAGCATCATCCCGAAGCGGTTTCGTTACTTCTATTGTACACTATATTGACGGATATTTCAATAGATTTTCGAATATTTGTTCTAATTTCTTTCAAAAATTTACCGACAGCCGATTTTTTTGATCAACTGTCGGTGAAAATCAATGTTTCGGTTGTTCGGTTGGCTTCGGCTCCTTTGCCTTCGGATCCGGCAGCTCTGCGATACGCTTGAGCACCTTGACGGAATCGAAGCACTTTTTGAAGGTGATGCGTCCTTCAAAATCGCGTCTGCATCTAAAGCAGCGGAATTTCGCGCGGAAGGTTTTGTTTTTCACGCGCCATTTGGAACGCCGAAACGCCTTGCGCCCGCATTTGTCGCACAAAAAGAACATTTCCTTTCTGTTGACGTTGGGATCACGGAGATCGTAGATGTTGTAATTTTTGAAGGTGATCTTCTGATAGAAGCGATCGTCGCAGACGTCGGTATGGCGCTCAAACAGTTCGGGATCATAGAGCTTTTGGAAGCACAGCGAGGTCAGCTCGGCGTCTGTCAGCGCGCGATGGAGGTCGCCGTCCGCAAAGCCGATCCCGAGTTGCTCGGCGCAGGTGGAAAGTCCCATCTGGCGGGAACGGTCGTGGTAATCCAGTGCATCCTCGCAGTAGGACTGGAGATTGCAATAGGACGATAAAAACGATAAGGTCTCTTCGCCGTAGAAATAGCGGACATTCTCCATCAAAACAAGCACGTCGCTGGTGCCCCAGCTGAGCAGAACGCCGTCGCCGAGGAACTTTTTGAACTTGGAGAGAACATGGGTGAAGGTGTTCCTGCACTCTTTCAGCTCGTCCATTTTGATATGAGTCAGCTGTGATACATGGCTGTTGAGTTTTTTGGAGATCTGCGGCGTTACCAATTCGGAAAAGGTATCGACCATGATCAGGTTTTCGTCGAGCTTGACCGCGCCGAACTCGATGATCTCGTTAAAAAAACGATGGTGGCGTTTGGAATACGCGCCGTTAAATTCAAAGTCAATAACAATATAATTCATCATTTATCAAGGGATCGGCGGTGCCTCTTCCCTGTTACCTCTGATTTTAACTTAGATTCGCATTGGAGCGGGTGTTGAAGTTATT
>OMTA01000119.1 GCA_900313895.1 uncultured Eubacteriales bacterium
ATACCTGCTTGCGCTGTTATGGAGAAAGCTGTTCAAGAAAGCAAAGGAAAGGAGAACGCCTTATGAATGATGTGCAAAGCCTGTTGCTACAGGTCATCAGCGCGGCGCTGTTCGATAAGAAAGTGCCGGATGTAGCAGCTGATCTGCTCATGCCGCTTGTTGACGAGAGCAAGGCACAGGCGGTCTATCCTTTGGCGTTCTCTGTTTTGGACAGCCAGTTACAGGAGAAACTCACCGCTGAACAGTATAATGAATGCAGCGAGGAATTCTTCCGCTACGCGATCGCAGGAACACAGAATTTCTCTGAACACAGCGAGCTCCATGAGCTGATGACTGCCAACAAAATGCCCTATGTAGCGATGAAGGGCTTAGCTTCCGCGCGGTATTACCCCGAGCCGAATTTGCGCTCGATGGGTGACGTGGACTTTCTTTTATCAAAAGAGAATGTTTCTCAGGCGGGCAAGCTGCTCGAGAGCATCGATTTCAAAGTCGATCACGGAGAAGAGGACGACGGTATTCATATCGCCTACACGCGCCCGCCGATGAGCATCTGGGAGCTGCACCACAGCGTCAACGGCATCCCGAACAATGAGGTCGGAGAGCTGATCAGGGCAGAGATGGACAAGACGATCCCGACAGCCGAAGTCGCAGAAGTCGACGGTTCAACATGCCGTCTGCCGGACAAACTCCATCATGGTTTGATTATGCTCCTGCATACGGCTTCCCACCTGACCAGCGAGGGCGTCGGACTGCGCCACCTCTGTGACTGGGTGGTATTTGCCTCTACGCTGAGCGACGCAGAATTCCGTGAGACTTTTGAAAAGGAACTCAAACGCTTTGGTCTATGGCGCTTCGCACAGGCGCTGACCCTGCTCGGTATCCGTTATCTCGGCGCTCCGAACAGGGTTTGGACACTGGAGGCTGTGGAGAGCCACAAGCTGGACGATGCGATGCTCGAAGGCTTGATGAATGACATCCTCAGCGGCGGCAACTTCGGCACGAAGGACATGAACCGCTATCGCGAGATCAAATATATTTCCGACCGCAGCGAGGGCACCGTCGGAAAGAGCGGTGGTATCCTGCGTCAAGGCTTCAAAGCCATGAATGACAAAGTCCGCAGAGACTACAAAACTTTAGGAAAACATAAAGCCCTGCTCCCGGTAGGTTACTTTGCTGAGGGCGGTAAATACCTCGGCTTGCTTCTCGCCGGCAAACGCAAATCTTCCAACACCAAGCAAATGCTTAAAGAAGCCGCTGAGCGGAAGAGGCTATATTCAGCGCTGAATCTATTCAAATAGAAGAAATACCTGATTTGATTAATCAAAAGTTCATACTCCCGAGGCTGTATATTTTCAGCTTCGGGGATTTTTATACTATATCTACAAAAATTTCAACTATAACCGATATTTGCTGTATGAAACTTTTTCGTGAAAAAATTGACATTATATTTGTTTTGTAGTATCATATATAAGATAAAATGGATTATTATGAGCTATTGTGCCATTTTGGAGCAAATGTTGCGTTTATTTGTTGTTTTCTTTAAATCTAGAGCGTTGAGGAATCGATATGTACGAAAAGATCATCAAAAGATTATTTGATATCGTGCTTTCATTATTAGGGATTATCGTTTTGGCAATTCCTATGCTTATTATTGCGATTATTATCAAAATCGACTCTCCCGGTCCTGTCTTCTTTAAGCAGAAGAGGGTCGGAATTCATAAAAAGTTGTTTTCTATTATCAAGTTCCGCTCCATGCCCGTTACTGTTCCCAAAGATACGCCCACCCACCAGTTCAAAGCGGAGGATATGTTGTCCAAATGGCAGAAGTTTATGCGTAAGGCTTCAATCGATGAGTTGCCGCAGTTCTTTTGCATTTTCGTTGGCACGATGAGCATTGTCGGACCGCGCCCTGCGTTGTGGAATCAGGATGATTTGGTCGCTGAAAGAGATAAGTACGGAGCCAATGATATCAAGCCCGGTCTTACCGGTTGGGCGCAGATCCATGGCAGGGATGAGATCGAGATCCCCTTGAAAGCCAAATACGACGGTGAATATGCTTCAAAACTGAAGCAGGGCGGTTTTAAGGCGTTTTGGTTTGATATCCGTTGCTTCTTCGGCTCAATTGTTGCCGTGTTAAAATCCGACGGTGTGCGCGAGGGCGGCACCGGTGAAATGCATAGGTTGGAGGAACAGAAATGAAAATAGCTGTTTTATCCAGCCATACCCCTTCTTTGTTTTGGTTTCGTATTGATATGATGAAAAGCTTTCTCAGCCGCGGGCATGAGGTTTATGCGTTGGGAAATGAGCCGGAAGCGGATTGGGCAGTAAAGTTCTCTGATTTAGGTATTACTTACCGTCAGATAGATGTTCAGCGTAACGGCACCAATCCGGTCAAAGACTTGAAAAGTATTGGTTCGATCAAAAGTGTTCTTGCTGAGATCATGCCGGACAAGATTTTTACCTATCAGGCGAAGACAGTCATCTACGGCACGATCGCTGCAAATCGGCTTGGAATTGAAGAAGTTTATCCTTTGATTGCCGGTTTGGGGTCACTTTACCTGAAGGATGACATCAAAACAAAAGGGATCAGGTCGATCCTGATGTGTGAGTATAAGTACAGTATGCGGAAGTGTCCCGCTGCATTTTTTCAGAATTCTGATGACGAACAGACCTTTCGCAAAAAGAAGGTTATCAAAAAGCAGAAGGTTGTTTTACTACACGGTTCCGGCGTGAATTTGGAAAAGTTCACTGTTCAGCCGATGCCTAAAACTTTTGCTTTCCTTTGCATCAGCCGATTGATTCGGGATAAGGGCGTCTACGAGTATCTGGAGGCTTGCCGAAAGATCAAGGCGATTCATCCGGAAGTCAGATGTCTGCTTGTCGGACCGTTTGACACCAACCCCTCTTCCTTAAAGAAAGAAGAATTACAACAATTCGTTGACGATGAAATCATCGAGTATTTCGGTGAGCAGAGTGATGTTGTGCCGTATCTCGCTCAAAGCAGCGTTTATGTATTGCCGTCGTATCGTGAAGGAACACCGAAGACGGTTCTTGAAGCGATGGCGTGTGGCAGAGCGGTCATCACGACGGATGCCCCCGGATGTCGTGAAACCGTTGATCACAAAGCGAACGGACTCTTGGTTTCGGTCAAGGATGTCGATTCTATCGTAAAAGCGATGGAATATATGATCGCTCATCCGGATGAAATGAACCGGATGGCAAAGCTCGGGCGAAAGAAAGCCGAGGAAGTATTTGATGTAAATAAGGTTAACGCAACGATCTGCGAAACTATGGGATTATAGAAAGAGGCATAAATATGTACACTAATCTTTATGAAAAACTGTTAGCAAGAGAAGAAAAGTTATCTTTAGTTGGTCTTGGCTACGTCGGTATGCCGATCGCGGTAGCCTTCGCTAAGAAGATCGACGTAGTCGGTTTTGATCTGAACGCTAAGAAGATCGAGCTTTACAAGAACGGTATCGACCCGACTAATGAAGTCGGTGATGACGCAATCAAGGCGACTACCGTTGATTTTACTGCGGATGAAACCAAACTCCGTGAAGCGAAGTTCCATATCGTAGCGGTTCCGACTCCTGTCAATGACGATCATACTCCCGATCTCACTCCTGTCGAGGGAGCCTCTGAAATCCTTGGTCGTAACCTGACCAAGGGCAGTGTTGTTGTGTTTGAGTCCACTGTCTATCCAGGCGTTACTGAGGATGTTTGCATTCCGATCCTTGAGCGCGAATCCGGTCTCAAGTGCGGCGTGGATTTCAAGATCGGTTACTCTCCCGAACGCATCAACCCCGGCGATAAGGTGCATAGACTCGAGACCATCAAGAAGATCGTGTCCGGAATGGATGAAGAATCCCTTGCTGTGATCGCTAAGGTTTACGAGTTAGTCGTTGAAGCGGGCGTACATCGTGCAGAATCGATCAAGGTTGCTGAGGCTGCGAAGGTTATTGAGAACAGCCAGCGCGACATCAATATCGCGTTTATGAACGAGCTTTCCATCATCTTCAACAAGATGGGCATTGATACCAAGTCTGTCCTTGAAGCGGCAGGCACTAAGTGGAACTTCCTCAAGTTTTATCCGGGTCTCGTCGGCGGACACTGCATCGGCGTCGATCCCTACTACCTGACCTATAAAGCGGAGATGATGGGCTATCACAGCCAGATCATCCTTTCCGGTCGCCGTATCAACGACGACATGGGCAAGTATGTTGCTGAGAACGTCGTTAAGAAGCTGATCGCGGCAAACAAGCCTGTTAAGAACGCGAAGGTTGCGATCCTCGGCTTTACCTTCAAGGAGAATTGCCCCGATACCCGTAACACCAAGATCATCGACATTGTCAACGAGCTGAAAGAGTACGGTATCACTCCCGTGATCGCCGATCCTGCCGCTGACGCTGACGAAGCAAAGTGGCTCTATGGCATGGAGTTTGTCGACATCAGCGCCATCAAGAATATGGACGCTGTTGTTCTCGCGGTCGCTCATGATTGTTTCAAGAAGCTGTCTATGGATGACATCGCGAAGTTCTACGGTGACGGCAAGAAAATCATGATCGATATCAAAGGCCTGCTCGACCGCAAAGCATATGAAGCTGCAGGCTATGAGTACTGGAGACTGTAATGGGTTATTCTGATGTAAGATTCCCCGAGGGTTCGCTTTTTCTGGTAACAGGAGGCGCGGGCTTCATCGGTTCAAACTTATGTGAAGCGATCCTCAATTTGGGATATAAAGTGCGTTGTCTGGACGATCTTTCGACTGGTAAACAGGCGAATGTTGATCTGTTCCTTGATAATCCGAATTATGAATTCATCAAGGGTGATATCAAGGATCTCGAAACCTGCATGAAAGCCTGTGAGGGCGTTGATTATGTCCTCAATCAGGCAGCGTGGGGTAGCGTTCCGAGAAGTATCGAGATGCCGCTGTTCTACTGTGCCAACAACATTCAGGGCACTCTGAATATGCTGGAAGCGGCTCGTCAGAACGGAGTCAAGAAGTTTGTATACGCTTCTTCTTCTTCGGTTTACGGCGATGAGCCGAATCTTCCGAAGAAGGAAGGCAGAGAAGGGAATCTGCTTTCTCCGTATGCTGTCAGCAAGCGCGCTGATGAAGAATGGGCGAAGCAGTATACCAAGCACTACGGCTTGGATACCTACGGTCTCAGATACTTCAATGTGTTCGGCAGACGTCAGGATCCGAACGGTGCATACGCTGCTGTTATCCCGAAATTCATCAAGCAGCTGCTCGACGGTGAAACACCTACTAT
>OMTA01000289.1 GCA_900313895.1 uncultured Eubacteriales bacterium
TCCTCCTCACCGATAACGGACGCCAGTGCGCGCGCGTCGATGACCTTCGCGTATGAGGCGAAAAGCTGGTTTGCAAGCGGCTGGTGGTCGGCGCGGGTATAGCCCTCGCCGATACCGTCCTTCATCAGTCGCGACAGCGACGGCAGGACGTTGACGGGCGGATAAAGTCCCTGACCCTGCAGGGAGCGGTCGAGTACGATCTGACCCTCGGTGATATAGCCGGTCAGGTCGGGGATCGGGTGGGTGATGTCGTCGTTAGGCATCGTCAGGATCGGGATCTGGGTGACGGAGCCGGAGCGCCCCTTGACCATACCCGCTCTCTCGTACAGCGACGCGAGGTCGGAATAGAGATAGCCGGGATAGCCTTTTCTGCCGGGGATCTCGCCCTTGGAGGACGAGAACTCGCGCAGCGCCTCGGCGTAGGAGGTCATATCCGTCATAATGACGAGGATATGCATATCAAGCTCAAAGGCGAGGTACTCGGCGATCGTCAGCGCGCAGCGGGGCGTCAGCGTACGTTCGATGATCGGGTCGTTGCTGAGGTTCAGGAGCATAACGACGCGGGATAATACGCCGCTTTCCTCAAAGCTCTTGCGAAAATACTCCGCAACGTCCTTCTGGACGCCCATCGCGGCAAATACAACGCCGAAATTGTTGTTGTCGGCGCCGCTGATCTTCGCCTGACGGACGATCTGTACTGCTAAATCATTATGCGACATACCGGATCCGGAGAAGATCGGCAGCTTCTGACCGCGGATCAGGGTCATCAGCGTATCGATCGAGGAGATACCGGTATTGATATAGTTTCTCGGATAGACGCGGGATACGGGGTTGATGGGGGTGCCGTTGATGTTCTCCTTCTTGACGGGGAAGATCTCGCCCAGTCCGTCGATGGGTCTGCCCGCGCCGTCCAGCACTCTGCCCATGATCTCGGGTGAGAGCGGCATTTCCATCGGGCGTCCGGTCAGGCGGGTGCGGGTATTCTTCAGGCTGATCCCGCGCGTGCCCTCAAAGACCTGTACGACGATCCTCTCGCCGTCGATCTGGACGACGCGTCCCTGACGAACGGTACCGTTATCCAGCTTGATATCGACGATCTCTTCGTTGGAAACGCCCTTGACGCCGTCCATCACGACAAGAGAGCCGTTGATCTCTTTTACGCCTACATAATCGATAATCAAAGCGTTTCCTCCTTACTTCAAAAGCGGTTCTAACTGTTCGTCGATCTCCCTGATATAATCGTCGAACATATCAAGACGATCGTTGGGGATATCGTATTTCATCTTGGTCAGTTTATCAAAAAGACCCAATGCGGTCAGCTTGGAGATCGGGATCTCACGCGCGACGACCTCTTTTGCCTTTTCGTGCAGATGCAGGATGACCTTCATCATCAGCTTCTGCTTTTCGAGCGGGACATAGGTATCCTCCGCGTGGAAGGCGTTCTGCTGTAAAAAGCCGACGCGGATCACGCGCGCGATCTCGATGACCAGCTTCTGGTCGTCGGGCAGGACGTCCGCGCCGATGAGCTTGACGATCTCCATCAGCGAGCTTTCTTCCTGCAAGAGCGCCGCGATACGGTTTCTGTATTCGACAAAATCATCGCCGAGGTTCTCTCTGAACCACGGGTCGAGGTCGTTGAAATATTCGCTGTAGCTGTCGATCCAGTTGATGGCGGGATAGTGACGCGCATAGGCGAGCGCCTTATCCAGCGCCCAGAATACGCGGGTGAAGCGCTTGGTGTTCTGGGTGACGGGCTCGGAGAAGTCGGAGCCCTGCGGCGATACCGCGCCGATCAGGGTGACGGAGCCTTCGCCGCCGCTTAAAACATCCGCTCTGCCGCCGCGCTCGTAGAACTCTGCCAATCTGGACGGCAGATACGCGGGGAAGCCTTCCTCGGCGGGCATCTCTTCGAGTCTGCCGGAGATCTCGCGCAGCGCCTCTGCCCATCGGGAGGTGGAGTCCGCCATCATCGCGACATGATAGCCCATATCGCGGTAGTATTCCGCAAGGGTGATGCCGGTGTAGATGGACGCCTCACGCGCCGCGACCGGCATATTGGAGGTGTTGGCGATCAGGACGGTACGGTCGGTCATCGGACGGTTGGACTTGGGGTCGATCAGCTCGGAAAATTCGCTGAGAACCTGGCTCATCTCGTTGCCGCGCTCGCCGCAGCCGATGTATACGATTATATCCGCA
>OMTA01000063.1 GCA_900313895.1 uncultured Eubacteriales bacterium
TCGCATAGCCATCGCTCGTTGTTGCGTAGCAACAAACTGAGCGGGCATACAAATCTTTTTTACTTTATTAGAAACGAGCAGTTTCTTATAAAGTAAAAAGGCAGGATCTCTCCTGCCTTTGCTGATCAACTATTGAATTACAGAACCTTACTCAGGAAATCCTGTGTACGCGGGTTCTGCGGGTTGCCGAAGATCTCTTCGGGCGTACCCTCTTCTGTGATGACGCCGTCCGCCATGAACAGCACTCTGTCCGCGACCTCGCGGGCAAAGCCCATCTCGTGGGTCACGACGATCATCGTCATGCCCTCGGCGGCAAGCTCCTTCATAACGTCCAGCACCTCGCCGACCATCTCGGGGTCGAGCGCGGAGGTAGGCTCGTCAAAGAGCATGATATCGGGGTTCATCGCCAGAGCGCGCGCGATCGCGACACGCTGCTGCTGACCGCCGGACAGCTCGCCGGGGAAAGAATGTGCTTTATCGGCAAGTCCGACGCGCTCGAGAAGCTCCAAGCTTCTTGAGCGATACGGGCGCCATCATGATGTTCTTCAGCACGCTCATATTCGCGAAGAGGTTGAACTGCTGGAACACCATGCCGATGTTCTCGCGCACCTTATTGATATTCAGCTTTTTGTCGGTGATATCAAAGCCGTCGATGATGATCGTGCCGTCGGTCGCGTCCTCTAGCTTGTTCAGACAGCGCAGAAACGTCGATTTACCGGAGCCGGAGGGGCCGATGACACAGACGACCTCACCCTCATAGATGGTGGCGTCGATCCCGGTCAGAACCTCGTTTTTCTCAAAATACTTATGGAGGTTTGTTACGACAACCTTTTCGTTGCTTTTATTAATTTTCGTCACGGTGTCTGCCCTTCCTCTCGTATTTGAGTTTCTTCTCGATATAGTTGGAGATGATCATCAGGATCGAGATGATCGCCAGATACATCAAAGCGACGACCGAGTAGGTCTCAAAGAAGACATAGGTCGTTCCGACATATCGCTGTGCCTGGTTGACGATCTCCGACATACCGATAACGGTCAGGATAGAGGTATCCTTGATCGTGATGATGAACTGGTTGACCAGAGAGGGGATCGAGAACTTGAACGCCTGCGGCAGGACGACCTTCAGCATGGTCTTTCCTTTGGAAAGGCCCAGCGATCTTGCCGCCTCGCTCTGTCCCTTCGGAACCGCCATGATGCCGCCGCGGTAGATCTCTGCGAGATACGCGCCCGCGTTCAGCGACAGGGTGATGATACCCGCTGTCAACGCGGTAAAATGGAAGCCCTTGACCCAGATCTGGATCAGCTGCGGGATACCGAAGAATACGATCAACGCCTGAACCAGCATCGGCGTGCCTCGAATGATCCAGATATAGACGCCCGCGATCGCCCTGAGGACGACGTTGCGCGACATCTTCATCAGACATACGAGCAGTCCGATGACCATGCCGATCGCGATAGAAACCAGCGAAACCAAAACGGTCAGCTTCAAGCCTTCCAAAAGAATCGGCATCGCCTCATTAAAAACTCTGCTAAAATCCATAAACTACAACTGCCTTACTTTCGCAACACCGTAAGTCTGCGGTATTGCCTAAAATTTCGGCACGATAAGAGATTTACCGTGCCGAACCGAATTACATCTTTTATCGTCCGTCACAGCGGACGCCTTGAAAAGGTAACGGGATCAATAACCGTACTTCGCAAGGATTTCCTTGAGCTTGCCGTTCTCCTTGATGTTCTTCAGGCCGGCATTGAACTTCTCGAGAAGCTCAGCATTCTCGCCCTTCTTAACAGCAAAGCCGTAACCCTTGACGTTCATGGGCTCATCGGAGAGGATCTTCAGATCGACCTCACCGGTCTTGATCGCGTAACCGATAACGGAGAAGTCCTCGAAGCAAGCAACGTCAACACCGGTGCTGACTGCCTGATACATTTCGGGAGAACCCTTGTAATAGTTGATGGTAAAGCCGTACTCGTCCTTGACGGACTCAGCGTAATCCTTACCCGCGGTACCGTTCTTGACCGCTACGGTCTTGCCCTTAAGATCCTCGATCTTGGTACCGTCCTTCGCGACGATGACCTGACCGTCGTCAAAGTAAGGCTCAGAGAAATCGAAGGTCTTCTTACGGTCGTCGTTGATGGTCATGCCCGCGATCATCGCGTCAGCCTGACCGGACTGAACAGCGCCCATAGCAGCGTCGAAGCCCTCGTTGTGCATCTCATACTTGAAGCCCTGATCGTCAGCGATAGCCGCCATGATATCCATGTCAACGCCGACATACTCGTTGGACTTGGTATCAAGATACTCAAACGGAGCAAACGCGTTATCGGAATAAATGATGTAGGTCTTTTCGCTGTCTTTCTTATCGCCGTCTTTTTTGTCGCCGGAGCAGCCCGCAAGAACCGCTACGGAAGCGATCATAGCAACAGCCAGAATAAGTGCTAATACTTTTTTCATTTTCATTCTCCTTCATTTTGATACTAAACTCTGATTAAAATATTTGATAAGATATCAGCGAGAAATTCAGCAGAGCGAGGCGAAGGACGCAGGCAGGCCCGGCGCCTGTCAAGTCCGACAACGATGCTATGCGGGATTTATCGAGATAGATTTCAATTCTTTTAGTCAGAGATTAGTATAAATTTTCCTGATGATACTGCAAAACACAGTAGCCTCAAATATTATACCTTATCATCAAAATTTTGTCAATAAAATCCTGACTCAGTCAAAATCTTTCGGTGATTTCGGAGAAAAAGACACCAAAAAGCCATACAGACGCAAAAAACGGCTGCGCAAATGCACAGCCGCGTTCTGCTATTTCGCCTTTAAGGGCTCACCCCGAAAGCCGGATTCTCAATCAGAGCTTGTCCCTATCGGCAACTGAGTTGTAAACCGTTACTTACAGCTCAGCAAAGTACTTGATTGTTCTTACCATCTGAGAGGTGTAAGAGTTCTCGTTGTCATACCAAGATACGACCTGAACCTCATACAGACCGTCTCCGATGGGAGATACCATTGTCTGAGTAGCGTCAAACAGAGAACCGAAGCGCATACCGATAACGTCAGAAGAAACGATCGGATCCTCGTTGTAACCGAAGCTCTCGGAAGCAGCAGCCTTCATAGCGGCATTGATGCCCTCTACGGTTACGTCGTCGCCCTTGACAACAGCGGTGAGGATGGTGGTGGAACCGGTGCAGACCGGAACACGCTGAGCAGCGCCGATGAGCTTGCCGTTGAGCTCGGGGATAACCAGGCCGATAGCCTTAGCAGCGCCGGTGGAGTTGGGAACGATGTTCTGAGCGCCTGCGCGAGCACGGCGGAGGTCACCCTTTCTGTGGGGGCCGTCCAGGATCATCTGGTCGCCGGTGTAAGCGTGGACTGTGCACATGATACCTGTCTGGATGGGAGCATACTTGTTGAGAGTATCCGCCATGGGAGCCAGGCAGTTGGTGGTGCAGGAAGCTGCGGAAATGATCTGATCGTCAGCAGTGAGGGTGCCCTCGTTAACGCTGAAAACGATGGTCTTGAGGTCTTTGCCTGCGGGAGCAGAGATAACGACCTTCTTAGCGCCTGCGTTGATATGAGCCATGGACTTCTCCTTGGAGCAGTAGAAGCCTGTGCACTCGAGAACGACGTCAACGCCGATCTCACCCCAGGGGAGCTTGGAAGCGTCTGCCTCAGCATAGATGGTGATTTCCTTACCGTCAACGATAATGGAGTTCTCGCCCGCCTCAACTGTGTGCAGGTTCTCGCCGATGGTGCCGCAGTAGCCCTTCTGAGCTGTGTCGTACTTCAAAAGGTTCGCCAGCATCTTGGGAGCGGTAAGATCGTTGATCGCAACAACCTCATAACCCTCTGCGCCGAACATCTGACGGAAAGCCAGACGACCGATACGACCAAAGCCGTTGATAGCAACTTTAACTGACATAATAAATTCCTCCTATCAATTAATTAAATGTAATCATTGTTACATCATTGTTATTTTACTACAAACGAAGCCGTAAATCAAGGTGTATTTGAAAATAGTTTGCACTATTTGCATAAATCTTTTTGACGCTCCCTTTTCCGGTAGGGACGACCGTCGCCTCAATAATCCTTTTTCCTCAGAACGCATCAACCTATGTCACCGAAAAAAGGACGGAGCCTCAGCTCCGCCCTCTCAGGAGTATTGTTTTTCAGAAAAGCGGGTTCAATACTTTCAACTCTCCTGTGATGTCGCACAGATCGGCAATCGTGCGCTGAACGCGCGTTGCGTCAAGAATCGTCGTTTCGTTATCGCCGTCGGCGTCCGAAGCGTCAACATCCAAGCCGGTCTCAGCGATCATATCCGCCTTATAGCGCTGGATGACAGTCGCGTCAAGGATCGTCCTCTCTCCGTCACCGTCCGCGTCGCCGCGCACCGCGCCGATATTGTACTCGTCAAGCGCATCGGGCAGCCCGGGGTAATCGTCCAGCGAGATCACGGGATCGATGATGTATTTGATATACTTTCCGTTTTCATCTTTCTCATTCTTGAAGCCCTCGGTGGGATAAACAAACCGCTCGATCGGATGGAAGGTATCTTCTTTTGCGTTATAGACAAAGTAACCGTAGGGGTAGACTGCAGCGCCGGGCTCATACCAAGAGAGAACACGATTGCACAGAGCGATATGCTCGACGTACTCCCATGGTTCATTTAGGTTGTTTTCAGCGTAAACCAATGCCCAGCCGTCACCCTCACAGACCTCGCGGTAATCCGTATAAACGCTTGCCAAATCCAGTAAGCCCGATTCTTCGAGTTCGGGATCGTTTGCGACAAAGCCTTTCGTCTCGTACATCCATAACGCAAACTTATCCGACAAGCTGTCAGGATCCTCAGAGGGTCTGAGAATGACTGAGTTGAAATAAACCGTTGCCACCTCTTTGAGAGCGGCGACCTTTTCCACCTCACCGAGCGTTGTGTTCAGCGATGCCATCGGGGTATATCTCGAAGTAAAGCCGATCTCAACATCGGTTTTTTCTTTGATGATCTGTGCGTACGCTTCATTCTTTGCGGAAATATAGTCCCTTTTCGCGGCGCGCATGACCCTCAGATATTCCTGCACTTGTTCAGACGTACCGTTTTCGCCCGGATCAGCCATGCCGATATAGGCGTGCTCATTATAGGCGAACCACACGGTCAAGCTCACTTTGGTATCGGGGCTGAGCTTTTCGAGAGCGGTCTTTGTCCTGGCGTCCGGCTTCTCCTGCGCGGAGAGAGTCGATCCCTCGTCATGCGGCAGATCGATGTAGTCGACGTTCTCAAGCGCGGCGACCTTTTCGATGGATTCGTAGGGCAAGCCGATGTAAAAGCGTCCGACACTGAAGCCGTCAGCCTCCATATAGGTGATCGCTTCGATCTGAGCGAGCAGCGCCTTATGCGCCTTCAGATTGTTCTGGATCGCCTCCTGCTCGGATACGCCCTCGGTGGGATAATCCGCGTTGTGATGGAAGATCTCGACCACCACGCCGCCGTCGGAATTCTCCGCGATCAGCGCGCGGACTGCGGGAGAGATCTTATCCGCTTCCTGTTCCGCGCTGACCGACACAGTCAGGCACGAAATCATCAGAATAAGGGTCAATACGATTGCAATGATTCTTTTCATCATGCTTCCTCCTTTCGATTTATCCTGTTTACATTTTATGTTACTGTCTGATGGTATCCGATCAACAGCTTGCCGTTCTCATCATGAAACCCGATTGCATAGTCTCCCGGCGGAACGGTAATCCCGTGTTCGGACGGACAATAGGTGATCTCAAGCTGTGTGCCGCTGACCGTATAGGACGCCCTGTGGGATTCGTGGAAACGATCGGCGTTTCCGAGAACGATCTTACGTTTGCGGTCATAGATCCTGCAATAGATCCTACCGCTTTGCGGCAATAATTTGGCACTGATTGACACACGGAAAGTCAGCGTCGCATCTGTCTGCGCTTCGGTCATATCCCCCGGAAGTTCAGAAGGATCTATCGGCTCCCAAGGCTCCGGTTCCCTCGTTTCCTCCGTTAACGGCTCTACTGACGGCTCTGCGGGATCGGTCGGCGCAGTTTCTCTGCTCCCCTCTGACGGACGCACAAAGATATTCTCGTTCGTCGGAGACGGCTTTTTTGTCGCCGGCTCTGTCCCGGAAACAGCGAAAGAGCTTCTTTCGGTAGCGTCGCGGTTTGGAACAACGGGGATGATGATAACTTTTCCGTTGCTGTCGGTCGCGATCTGCGTCTCCGGTTGGGGAATGCGATCTCTCGTTGTATTCTGTCCGACAGACGGATCCGCCGTTTCCGGATGATCACCGCTCCCTGTGCCCTTGTTCGCTATAGTAGGATCGGCGGTCTCAGCTGCCTCAACGGTCATCGGCGCGCGTTTCACGGGAAGATCATTCTTTCTGAATACAAAATAGGAAAGCAATCCGATTGCTGCCGCCAGAACGATACCCGCCGCGGCTGCGATCATATTAGTTCGCCGATACCACGGCAGTATGACCGCCTTTTGTTCGGTTTCTTCGGAGATCGCCAGTGTTTTTTGGATCAGTTCCTCGGAGGCGTGGATGCGCTTGAAGGAATCGAAGTTCACCTTCTTCATACGCCGTCACCTCCGTAAATCTTTTTGAGCTTCTTGCGTCCGCGGCTGAGCATGGTCTTGACCGTATTGGGGTTTTTGTCGAGGATCCCGGCGATCTCTTTGACCTTATATTGCTCGACATAGTAGAGGTAAAGCACCTCTCTGTACTCCGGCTCCAGCCGCATCAGCGCCCAGCTGATATCGCGGAAATCGTCGCTGTTCGGCTGCACAACGGGCGGAACGCTGTCCAGCGGTACTGTCTTGCGGTTATCGCGGATGAAGTTTTTGCACTCGTTGATCGCGACTCGCAGCAGCCACGCCTTGATATGCTCTTCTTCTCTGAATTCGGGAGGATTGGTATAGAGCTTGAGGAAGGTGTTCTGAAAGCAATCGTCCGCGTCGGCTTCGTTTTTCAGCCGCATGATACAGGCGCTGAGCACCGAGTCGGCATACTTCCGCACAACCGCCTCAAAGTCCATATCACCGAAAATCAGACGCGCCATTTCCTCCCTCCTTACTATATACACACCTGAGAAGGCGTTTTGGTTTCAAAAAAATGAGGCTGTAAAAAGCGCAGTCATTGCGAGGGCTTCAGCCCGTGGCAATCCCACAAAGGTATCATATAACCTCAGAAGATCATCACATCGCTTTGCTCCTCACAATGACAATGAAGCGTTTTTCACAGCCTTATGTTATCTTATTTTTGATAGAGCTTGTTGGTTTCGTAATGCGGCTCGGTGGTCACATGGACGCCGAGCTTTTTGAGGGTGCGGGAATCGGTCTCGGAGAGGATAACGGTCGCGTGCGCCTCGGTATCGCGGAGCTTTTCGAGCTGCTGCATCGCAAGTCGTGCGGTCGGGTTGGTGACCGCGGAGATCGACAGCGCGATCAGTACCTCGTCGGTATGCAGACGCGGGTTCTCGGAGCCGAAGTTCTCGACCTTGAGCTTCTGGATCGGCTCGATAACGGCGGAATCGATCAAATCGACCTTTCTCGGGATATCGCCGAGCAGCTTCAAAGCGTTCAGCATCATCGCGGCACAGGCGCCGAGCAGATCGGAGGTCTTACCGGTCGCGATACGTCCGTCGCCCAGCTCCATCGCGGCAGCCGGAGCGCCTGTCTCCTCTGCGAGCGCCAGCGCGGGCGCGATCACCACGCGGTCGTCGGCGGTCAGCTTGTTCTGCTTCATCAAAAGACCGATCTTGTACGCCTCGTCGGGAGTACCGTTGCCCTTGGTGTGGTTACACATCGCGTCGTAATAGCGGCGGATGATCTCCTGATTGGCGGCGGCGCAGGTCGCGTCGTCATCGATGATACAGTTGCCCGCCATATTGACGCCCATATCCGTCGGGGACTTGTAGGGCGACTCGCCGAGGATGCTCTCGAACATGGTGTTCAGCACCGGGAAGATCTCGATATCACGGTTATAGTTGACGGTGGTCTCGCCGTACGCTTCCAGATGGAAGGGATCGATCATGTTGACGTCGTTGAGATCGGCGGTCGCGGCTTCATACGCGACGTTGACCGGATGCTTTAATGGCAGATTCCAGATCGGGAAGGTCTCAAACTTCGCGTAACCGGCCTTGCCGGGACCCGGCGCGGTGATGACCACCAGTCTGCGGGAGGTCTCGACATAGTCATTCCTGCCGTAGCCCTCGTCGCTGACGATGAGATCGATATCCGAGGGATAGTTCGGGATCGAAAAGTGATGATAAACCCTGACGCCGTTTTCCTCGAGCTTCTTTTGGAACTTCACGGCGGCAGGCTGGTCGGCAAATCGTGTCAGGACGACCGATCCGACATACAGTCCGCGCTTGGAGAACACATCGATCAGGCGCATCACGTCAAGATCGTAGGTGATACCCAAATCGCCGCGCACCTTGTTCTTTTCGATATCGTCGGCGTTGATGACAATGACGATCTCCGCCTCATCCTTCAGCTGCATGAGCATCTGCAGCTTTGAGTCGGGCTTAAAGCCCGGCAGCACGCGGGACGCGTGGTAGTCGTCAAAGAGCTTTCCGCCGAACTCGAGATAGAGCTTTCCGCCGAACTGCGCGATGCGGTCGCGGATATGCTGGCTCTGCATATTCAAATACTTTTCATTATCAAACCCGATTTTCATACATTACCCTCCGTTTATTCAAAAATAAAAATACATTTCTTTTTATACCATAAAACCGCCTGTCTATAAGTTCAATAGAGAAAATTTCAAAATTTTTATCAAATAATCATGTCCCTCATGAATAGACAGCCGCCGTCGAAAGTGATATACTCAACGTAAATCAACCGATGAAAAAGAGACGATAACATGATTTTCACAAAAGCAACCGAAGAACAAACGGAACAGATCATCCGCTTTTATCTCGATATCGTCAGCCACCTGAAAACGACGGTCAACTATCCCAAGTGGCACGACGGTCATCCCTGCGCGGCGGATGTCGAGAACGCCGTCAAAAGCGGCACACAGTATATCTGCACGGACGACGGCGCGCTCATCGGCGCGGTGATCCTGTCCGAAGATCCCGAGGGATACTACGAGGCGGGTAACTGGACGCTGGAGCTCAGCCGCGGCGAGTACCTGATCATCCACGCCCTGGCGGTTCATTCCGAAAAAGCGCGCAAAGGGATCGGCAGCTTTCTGGTCAAGGAATGTATCCGCACCGCGCGGAACGGCGGCTATCGGTCGATACGCCTCGACACCGTCCCCGATAACCATCCCGCCAATCGCCTGTACCTCAAAAACGGTTTTCGCTATGTCGGCACAGAGGATCTCCGACGCGATATCCCCGATATCCCGGAATTCAGCCTGTTCGAACTCAATTTGTAATACTAAAAGCCCTCCTGACTGCATCAAAAGTCAGGAGGGCTTATTCTTATCTGATTGTCGGGGGCAGCGATTCGATGCCCCTCAATTGTCTTTGCGCAACAAAGGCTTCAAATACTGACCCGTGAAGGATTCCTCGCACGCGGCGATCTCCTCGGGCGTACCCTCGGCAACGACCGTGCCGCCCATATCGCCGCCCTCGGGACCGAGGTCGATGATGTGATCGGCGGTTTTGATCAGCTCCAGATTATGCTCGATGACGATGACGGTATTGCCGCCGTCGACCAGCTTTTGGAGCACCTCCACCAGACGATGAACGTCCGCGATATGCAGACCCGTCGTCGGCTCGTCGAGGATATAGACCGTCTTGCCGGTCGGACGTTTGGAAAGCTCGGTCGATAGCTTGACGCGCTGCGCCTCACCGCCCGATAAGGTCGTCGCGGGCTGACCGATCTTGATATAGCCGAGACCTACGTCAAACAGCGTTTGCAGCTTGCGCTGGATCTTCGGGATATTCTTGAAGAACTCCAGTCCTTCCTCAACGGTCATCTCCAGCACATCGTGGATCGACTTGCCCTTATACTTGACCTCCAAGGTCTCGCGGTTATAGCGCTTGCCCTTACAGACCTCGCACGGAACATAGATATCCGGCAAAAAGTGCATCTCGATCTTGATGATACCGTCACCCTGACACGCCTCGCATCTGCCGCCCTTGACGTTGAACGAATAGCGCGAGGAATTAAAGCCGCGCATCTTGCTCTCGGTGGTAGAGGCAAAGAGGTTGCGGATATCCGTGAAAACGCCGGTATAGGTCGCGGGATTACTGCGCGGGGTACGACCGATGGGACTCTGGTCGATATTGATGACCTTATCCAGTACATCCACGCCCTCGATCCTCTTGAACTTTCCGGGAGTACACTTCGCGCGGTTCAGCTCGCGCGCAAGGTGCTTATACAGGATCTCGTTGACCAGGGACGACTTGCCCGAGCCGGAAACGCCGGTCACACAGACAAACTTGCCCAGCGGGATCTTCACGTTGATATTTTTCAGATTATTCTGCTGCGCGCCGATGATCTTCAGCTGTTTTCCGTTACCCTTTCTGCGGGCTTCGGGAAGCGGGATCCGGCGGTCGCCGCTTAAGTATCTGCCGGTGACAGAGCCCTCGCAGGCGATGATATCGTCCACCGTACCGGTCGCGACGATCTCGCCGCCGTGGACACCCGCGCCGGGGCCGATGTCCACGATGTAGTCCGCCGCGCGCATGGTGTCCTCGTCATGCTCGACCACGATAACGGTATTGCCGATATCCCTGAGCTTTTTGAGGGTGGCGAGCAGCTTGTCATTATCGCGCTGGTGCAGACCGATCGACGGCTCATCGAGGATATATCAGAGCCGATCCGATCTGCGTCGCCAGACGGATGCGCTGACTCTCGCCGCCCGACAGGGTCGCCGAGGCGCGCGACAGGGTCAGATATCCCAGACCCACGGATTTCAGAAAATTCAGGCGGGATCTGATCTCGTTGAGGATCTCGCCCGCGATCATCCGATCACGTTCGGAAAGATCCATCTTGTCAATAAAATCGAGAATGCCGACAACGGACATATCGCACATCTCGGAGATATTCAGCCCGCCGACCGTCACGCCCAGCGATATCGCGCTCAGCCTTCTGCCGCCGCATTCATCACAGGGGATCTCGGTCATGTAGCTCTGGATCTCTTCCTTGATCCACTGGGAGCCGGTCTCGCGAAAACGCCTCTCAAGATTCGGGATGATGCCCTCGAACTCGCGCTCAAATTCACTTTTGTGGAACGGCGTGCGGCGGATCAGGTGGAGCTTTTCATCCCCCGTACCGTAGAGAATCTTATCGACGACCTCCTTCGGCAGATCCTTGATCGGCGTAAAGTAGTCAAAGTTGTATCTTTCGGACAGTCCGTCCATATACATCTGGGCGATGGTATTGCCCTCCATCGCCCATCCCGAGCCTTTGATAGCGCCCTGTGAAATGGTCTTGGTATCATCGGGGATGATGAGCTTCGGGTCGACGCGCATGAATACGCCCAGACCCGTACACTTCGGACAAGCGCCGAAGGGATTGTTGAAGGAGAACATCCGCGGCGACAACTCGTTGATGCTGATCCCGTGCTCGGGGCAGGCGTAGTTCTGGGAATACAGCACATCCTCGCCGTCGATGACGTTGATCAGCACCAGTCCGTCCGCCATTTTGGAGGCGGTCTCCAAGCTGTCGCTCAATCGCGAGCGGATGCTGTCCTTGATCACCAGTCGGTCAACGACGATCTCAACGCTGTGCTTCTTGTTCTTTTCGAGCTTGATCTCTTCCGACAGGTCATAGAGGATACCGTCGACGCGCACGCGGGCAAAGCCCGATTTCCGCGCGGATTCAAAGACCTGTTTATGCTCGCCCTTTTTGCCGCGGATCATCGGCGCGAGGACTTGTATCTTTGTCCCCTCAGGCATACTCAGAACGCTGTCAGCGATCTGGTCGACCGTCTGCTGGGTGATCTCCCGACCGCACTTGGGACAGTGCGGCACACCGATACGCGCGTACAAAAGGCGGAAATAGTCATAGATCTCCGTGACCGTGCCGACGGTCGAGCGGGGATTTTTTGATGTCGTTTTCTGGTCGATAGAGATCGCGGGAGAGAGGCCGTCTATCGAATCGACCTCGGGCTTTTTCATCTGACCGAGGAACATTCTGGCATAGGACGACAGGCTCTCGACATACCTTCGCTGACCCTCGGCATAGATGGTATCGAACGCAAGCGATGATTTACCCGAGCCGGAAAGTCCGGTCAGGACGACCAGCTTGTCGCGCGGGATCTCCAGATCGACGTTTTTCAGATTGTGCTTTTTCGCACCCTTGATAATGATTTTATCCTGCATCTTCTCACACACTCATAAACAAACACTGTCATCTCAAGGCTCGCGGCGCAAGCCGTGGCAATCCCCTGAGATCAATACCGTTATCAGAGAGGTTCTGCGCCTCTTTGCGGGACTCCCACGCAGGACAACCATTTGTCCTCCTCAAAATGACAGCGTAATACTTCTTATTCTTCCGTATCTTCTTCCTCGGGCTCCTCGACCGGCTCGACATAGGTGCCGTCCATGACCTGATCGAACACCTCGCCCGCCATCTTCTCGTGCTTCATCAGATACGCCGCGACCTCATGGAGCTTGGGCATATGCGCATTGAGGATGGACTCGGTCTTTTTGTACGCCTCGTCGATGATGCGATGGATCTCGGCGTCGATCTTCGCGGCGGTCTCCTCGGAATAGTTCTTAGTGTGACCCATATCTCTGCCGATAAATACCTCGTTAGAGCCGGAGGTATAGTTGATCGGGCCGAGGGTATCGGACATACCGTATTTGACGACCATGTTGGTCGCGGTCTTGGTAGCTTTTTCGATATCGTTGGAAGCGCCGGTAGAGATATCGCCCATGACGAGCGCCTCTGCGACTCTGCCGCCTAAGCTGACGACGATATCCTCTTCCATCTCTTTCTTGGAGCTGTAGCTCTTATCCTCGGTCGGCAGAGGCATGGTATAGCCGCCCGCCATACCGCGGGGAATGATCGAGATCTGGTGGACGGGATCCTGTGTATCGCAGGCATAGAAGCAGATCGCGTGACCCGCCTCGTGATAAGCGGTGAGCTTTTTCTCATGGTCGGACATGACCTTACTTTTCTTCTCGGTACCGACGACGACCTTGATCGCCGCTTCTTCGATCTCTGTCTGGGTGATCGCCTTTTTATCCTTGCGCGCGGCAAGCAGCGCCGCCTCGTTCAAGAGGTTCGCGAGATCCGCGCCGGTAAAGCCCGCGGTCTGCTTGGCGACGTTGCGGAGCTTGACGTCCGGCGAGAGGGGCTTTTCGCGGGAGTGGACTTTGAGGATCGCCTCACGTCCGTTGATATCGGGATAGCCGACCATGACCTGACGGTCAAAACGACCGGGTCTCAAGAGCGCCGGATCAAGGATGTCGGGACGGTTGGTCGCCGCGATCATGATGACGCCTTCGTTCGCACCGAAGCCGTCCATCTCGACCAGCAACTGGTTCAGGGTCTGCTCACGCTCATCGTGACCGCCGCCCAGTCCCGTGCCTCTCTGACGACCGACAGCGTCGATCTCGTCGATGAATACGATACAGGGTGAATTTTTCTTAGCGGTATCGAACAGATCTCGTACACGCGACGCGCCGACGCCGACGAACATCTCAACAAAGTCCGAGCCGGAGATCGAGAAGAACGGAACGCCCGCCTCGCCCGCTACGGCTTTTGCCAGCAGGGTTTTACCGGTTCCGGGAGGGCCTACGAGCAGTACGCCCTTCGGGATACGCGCGCCGAGTGTGTTGTACTTCTGCGGATTTTTGAGGAACTCGACGATCTCCTCCAGCTCCTCTTTCTCTTCATCCGCGCCCGCCACATCGGCAAAGGTCGTCTTTTTCTTTTCATCCGCCTGATTCTTGAACTTCGCTTTGCCGAACTGCATCTCTCTGCCGCCGACGCCGCCGCCCATGCGGCGCATCACGAAGAACCAGAACGCCACCAGCGCAAGCACGAGCACGCCGGTCGGGATCAGCTCAAGCCAGAAGCTGTTATCGTTAGCGGGGATCAGATCGAACTTCAGCTTATCGGAATCACTTTTCGCTTTAGCGTTATGTGCCTCGATGTCCTTCCAGACATCGTCGCGGAAGGTCTCCCAGTCCATGATCTTGTGGTTGATGACGGTATTGTCATCGAGGGACAGCTTGATCTTTGCGGACGAGCTGCTCTTTTCCACCTCAAAGGACTCGACCTTGTCGTCATGGAAATACTGGACGATCTCTGAGTAGGTATGGCTGTCCTTCTGTCCCTGAGAAAGCACGAGGGTCATAATCAGGATGATGACGATCGGGATACCCAGATACAGAAGCAGGCTGCGTACCCTGCTTGAATTACCGTTATTGTTGTTCATTGTTTTTCACTCCTTCTTCGCCTTCCCCTTGAGGGGAAGGGGGACCGCTTGCGGTGGATGAGGTGGGCAAATGCGCGTGATAATCCTAAAT
>OMTA01000120.1 GCA_900313895.1 uncultured Eubacteriales bacterium
TGTCATCGGTATGAACCAAGAGAAGAAGTCTCTGCTGAAGGATCTGATGGATCTCGAGCGCTTCCAAAAGGACAAGGACGCCTCCGACCTGTGGTCGCTCATCAACCGGCTTCGGGAGATCGGCACCTATGTCACCTGCATCAACACCATCAAGGCGACCCTCGAGACGCTCGACATCCGCTCACAGGGGATGAAGGAGCTGCTCGGGATCGTCACGGATATCAGCAGCGAGAGCGGCTTTGACTGTCTGCTCGAGGACATCGACGAAACGCTTCACAAGGCGTCAAGGCTCAAGAGCGTCACTATCGGGGTCAACCTCGACGATCTTCTGCGCCCGAAGAACGCCGCGGTCGTATCGCTCAACGACGTACCCTTCACCAACTCCGGGCTGGTGCGCCGCTTCATGGATTTCACCAAAAACAAAGGCGAGCTGAACAGCGACATCGATACCGTCTCCAACCATTTTCATCCTCTGACCTCCGTATCCTCGGGGACAAAGCTCGGGCCGATGTACAGCGACCCGAATACAAAGGAGGTGCTTTTGGACGCGGAATCGCTGACTGGCGGCGATCCGCTTTCGAACGCTATCAAAAAGCCCGTGACCGACATCATGCGCCGCACGGTGAACGAGATCAAATCCACCCTCAAGCGCTATGTCAATATCAGCGGCTACTCGCTGACCTCGCTGATGCCGGAGATCATCTTCTACATCCGATGGGCGGAGCTGGTCGATCGGATCACCGCGACCGGGATGCCGATGACCAAGGCGCGGATCCTCCCCACCGACCGGCGCGAGATCCATGTCAAGGATATCTATAACTTAAAGCTGGCGATCAATAAGGTAAAGGGCGAGGAGATCGACATCGTGACCAACGACATCGACTTTGACGACCGCTATCGCATCTTCATCCTGACCGGCCCCAACCGCGGCGGAAAGACCATCTTCACCCAAGCCGTGGGACTGACCATGCTGCTCGCGGGATGGGGCGTGTATGTGCCCGCGTCGGACGCGCAGCTCAGCCCGTGTGACAATATCTTCACCCACTTCCCCGCTGACGAAAACGACACCGTCGATCTCGGACGTCTCGGCGAGGAAAGCCTGCGCCTTTCGCAGATCTTCCGTCAGGCGACCCGCCACAGCCTTCTGCTGCTCAATGAAAGCCTTGCGACAACCTCGGTCGCGGAGGGACTTTTTATCGCGAAGGACGTCGTCAAAGCGATGCGGTACCTCGGATGCAGCGCGGTATTCAACACCCATATGCACGACCTCGCGCGGTCGCTTGAGGAGCTGAACGCCGTCGAGGGCGACAGCCGCGTCGAAAGCCTCGTCACCGGCGTGCATGACGGACAGCGCAGCTTCAAGGTCGCGATCATCCCGCCGCAGGGAATGAGCTACGCCAAAGACATCGCCCTGCGCTACGGCGTCACCTTCGACAAAATCAAGGATACGATCGACAAAAAAAGCGAAGGCTTTTTTAATTGACAACGGACAATTGATAATTGACAATTCCGGGAAAGCCTTTCGGCTTTTGGATACTATTATGTATCCTCAAACTTCAATGATCATTCAGGAATCCGGCGCGGACGGAGTTCGCCCTTAATTGTCCATTGTCCATTCTCAACTATCCATTGAAAAAGGCTGTCCCTGAGGACAGCCTTTCTTACGTAACATTATCCTTTGAGGCGGATGCCTTCTTTTGCGAGGTCGGCGACGATCGCGTCGGTCACGGCGGTGACCTCGTCGCGGGTCAGGGTGCGGGTGTTGTCGCAGAAGGTCAGGCGTACCGCGATGGACGAGTTCGCCTCATCCTCGTAGATATCGATGACCTCCACCGCTCTGATCAGATTGCAGCCGGTGTTTTCGATCGCCGTTTTGATGGGCGCGAAACGGTTGGTTACGAAGCTCAGGTCGATATCGATGCCCGGGAACTTTGACGGCTCGCTGTAGACGATGCTGTTGTTTTCAATCTTGGCGAAGCGATCGACGTCGATCTCCGCGAACACGATAGAGGCGCGCTTGTCGATCTTCTTGAGCACGACGGGATGGACGATGCCGATCCTGCCCAGCACCTTTCCGTCAACGATGATCGCGTTGAGGTTGGTCGGATGCTCATAGTCATACTGCGCTTCGATCTTCTCAAAGCTGACGGTCTTGTGCTTGAGCTCATCGACCAGGTTCTCGACGATACCCTTGAGCCTGAAATACAGGTCGCGGACGGAGAGACCTTTTTTATACAGCGTAATACCGAGGAGCTTGTTCTCGATACAGAGGTTGTCGTCGGTCATGCCGCTGACCACTCTGCCAACCTCAAAGATGCCGTACTCCGGCGCGTAGCCGATGTTGCTCTTCACCTGACAGAGTTGGGTCGGGATCATGGTCTTGCGGATGGTCTCGATGTTGGGGTTGGTAGCATTTTTGAGCTTGATCTCGCCGATGTTCGCGATGCCGATCTCTTTGAGTTCATCCGCGTAGTTCCAGACGTAGGAATGAAGCTCGTGCAGGGCGTAACGCTTGACGAGGATATCCTTGATGTTGTCCTCATCCTTTTTGCACGGCTCGGGACGGGTCGGGAACAGGGGCGCCGCGGCGGTATGGATCTCAAAATTATCATAGCCGTAGATACGGGTAATCTCTTCGATGATGTCCGCCTTGATGGTGACGTCCTTGGTGGCGCGCCACGAGGGGACGGTGACCTCAAAATCATCACCGCTGACGCTGACGGTGAAGCCGAGGCGTTCGAGGGTGCTGACGATGGTATCGTTGTCGATCGCGATACCGGTGTAGCGATCCACATACGCCTTGTCAAAGCTGAGGGTGACCTCGGGATAGTGATAGGCGTAGTCGTCGGTCAGGGACGATACGACCTTGATCCCGTCGTCGTACTGCTTTAAGAGATATACAAAGCGCGCGATCGCCGCCTCGGTCAACTCGGGATCGAGCGACTTTTCGTAGCGCATGGAAGCATCGGTACGATGGGACAGGCGCACGGTGGATTTGCGGATAGAGGTCGCGTCAAAGGTAGCGGATTCCAGCGTCAGAGTCTGGGTATCCTCTACGATCTCGCTGTCAAGTCCGCCCATGATGCCCGCGATCGCGACCGGCTCGTCGCCGTTGCAGATCATCAGCGTCTCGGGATCGATGTTGCGCTCTACGCCGTCGAGGGTGGTAAAGGTGAAGTCGTGATCAAAACGCTTGATACGGATGTTCTCGACCTTGCGGCTGTCGAAGGCGTGCATCGGCTGACCCATCTCCAGCATCAGGTAGTTGGTCATATCCGCAAGGAAGTTGATGGCGCGCATCCCACAGTAGAACAAGCGGATACGCATATTCACCGGCGCCTGATGGCGGCTGATGTTCTCAAACTGTAAGCAGGAATAACGCTGGCACAGCGGATCCTCGATCTTCATATCGACCTTGGGAAGATCGCTGTAGGCGGTCAGGTCATCGAAATCAAGGGGCTTGAGAGGACGCTTGGCGATCGCGGCGAATTCACGCGCGATACCGTAGTGGCTCCACAGGTCGGGGCGGTTGGTCAGGCTCTTGTTGTCTACCTCAAAGACGATGTCGTCGATCGCGTAGACGTCCTTGATGTCCGTACCCGGGGCAACGTCATCGGTGATATCCATGATGCCCGCATGGTCGTCGCTGATGCCGATCTCTTTTTCGGAGCAGCACATACCGTAGCTCATCTGTCCCGCGAGGGGGCGCGGAGCGATCTCGATCTCACCGATCTTCGCGCCGACCTTGGCGAAAGCGGTCTTCATGCCAACGCGCACGTTGGGAGCGCCGCAGACGACGTCAACGAGTTCATTCTCGCCGATATCCACCTTCAGAAGATGAAGCTTTTTGCTCTCGGGATGCGCCTCGACGGACTTGATCTCGGCGACCACGACGCCGCTGAGGTCGCTGCCCTTAAACTGAATATCGTTTTCGACCTCGGCTGTCGAGAGCGAGAACTGGTTGATCAGGCTCAGCTCGTCGAGTCCGGAAAGGTCTACAAAATCCTTGATCCAATTCATTGATAAAAACATAGCTGTACCTCCCTTACTTGTCGTCCGTGAACTGGGACATCACCTTGAGCGAGCCGCTGTTGAGATCACGGATATCCTTGATGCCGTACTTCATCATCGCAAGGCGGGTCAGACCCAGACCGAACGCAAAGCCGGTGTACTCCTCGGGATCGATACCGCCCTCCTTGAGCACCTCGGGATGGATCATGCCGCAGGGGCAAAGCTCCAGCCAACCGCTGTGGTTACACGAGGGACAGCCCTCGTCGCCGCCGCAGATCAGGCAGCTGATATCCAGCTCAAAGCCCGGCTCGACGAAGGGGAAGAATCCCGGACGCAGGCGCACCTTGACGTCCTTTTGGAACACCTCGGAGAGCATGGTTTTCATGAAGTAGATAAGGTTAGAGATAGAGATATTCTTATCGACCATGACGCCCTCCATCTGGAAGAAGGTGTTCTCATGGGTCGCGTCGGTCGCTTCGTTTCGAAAACATCTGCCCGGGAAGATCGCGCGGATCGGCATCCCTTTTTCCATGAGCTGCGGGCCGTACTTTCTGAGGATCGCGTTCTGTGCAGCGGAAGTCTGGGATTTCAGCAGCTCGCCGTTCTCGAGATAGTAGGTATCCTGCATATCGCGGGCGGGGTGGTTCTTCGGAACGTTGACCGCCTCAAAGCACTCATAGTCGGTGACGACCTCGGGATAATCCTCGACGTTGAAGCCCATGGTGGTGAAGATGCGCTCACACTCGCGCTGTACCAGCGTGATGGGGTGATAGCTGCCTCTGGCCGGTTCGGCGGGAATGGAAAGATCAAACTCCGGAATGGCGTTGATCTCCGCCTCCAGCTTCGCGCCCGAGGCGATGGCCTCAAAGGAGCTGCCGCCCTGCCGTCCGCCTGCCATGCCATGCACGCACCACTCGCTCGCGCCATCGGTCGCAAAACTGTAGCCGATGATGCTCGACACAATGCCGTCCGACGCCGGCACGCTCTTGTAGGTGAGCCTGTTCCAATGCGGCTCCTCAGAGAACACGCTGCCGTAGAACTCCACGACGCCGTCCATCGGCCGGCGGATGGCCTCCCGGACGGCCTCCGCGAAGCGTACGCCCTCAGGGTCGCTGCCATGCACCGCCATGTCGAGGATGGCGCTGAAATTACGGATCTTCCGCTCCGTCTGCTGCCCATCCTGCTCCACCCGGAGAAAGTAAAAGGTATCCTCCTCAAGATCGAACGTAAAGAGTGTCGCGCCGCTCCGCTCGAGCATCAT
>OMTA01000290.1 GCA_900313895.1 uncultured Eubacteriales bacterium
CGTGTTTTTTAGGGAAAGAGAAAAAGATTCCGATCCTGCCTTGCGGTTCATTGTTCCGCCGGCAGATTTCCTTTGTATTGTGCTTTTTTATGCAAAAAAGCGCCGTATTCTTCATCAAATATTTGCATTTTTCTATGGAAAAAATCCGCAATATATGTTATAATAAATAATCAACCGTTTTTCGGCGAAAAAACGCCGCAAAATCTACGAGAAAGGAGTTTTCGCAATGGGTGCGAACCAAAGGCTGAGAAGAAGGACCGTATGGCTGCTTGTCGTGATCCTCGCGCTGGGATTCGGCGCTGTCATCGCGCGTCTGGGATATCTCCAGCTGATTCAGGGCGAAGAGCTCCAGCGCCGCGCGGTCGAGCAGCAGCTTTCCGATACGCCGATCTCCGCCAAGCGCGGCACGATCTATGATACAAACGGCAAGGTACTCGCCCAGTCGGCGTCCGTATGGCGCGTCGTCATGGCGCCCGCCTATTTTGACGACGACGAGCAGCGCCAGTTTGTCGCAAAGCGCCTCGCCGCCATCCTCGATCTCAACGAGGCGGATCTTCTGGAGGACACCAAGCAGAACACCTTCTATGTTTCCGTCAAGCGAAAGATCGAGAGCGAAGAAAAGGAAGAGATCCTCAAGCTCCAGCAGGAGATCAAGGATAAATATAACAAGACCGCCGTCATCTCCCTGCTCGACGATTACAAGCGCTACTATCCCTATTCGGATCTCGCGTCATCCGTCATCGGCTTCACCGGTATGGATGACCAGGGCTTGTCGGGCGTCGAGTTCCAGTACAACGATGAGCTGACCGGCACCCCCGGCCGTATCGTCACGGCACAAAACGGCATCCAGACCGAGATGCCCTTCGATTATAACCAGAACATCGACGCGATCGACGGCAATTCTCTTGTCCTGACCATCGACGAGACCGTCCAGAGCATTGTCGAAAAGCACATGAAGCAGGCGGTCATCGACAACGAGGTCCACGACCGCGGCGTCTGTATCATCATGGACGTCAACACCGGCGAGATCAAGGCGATGGCGACCGTCAACGGCTTCGATCTGAATAAACCCTACGCCATCACCGCCGAGCAGCAGCAGGAGATCGACGCGATCGACAACGATTACCTGATCGAGCACGACTATACCGACGATCCCTCAAAGCTCTCCAAGACCGAGCGCAACAAGCTCATCGAAAAGGCCAAGAGCGAGGCGGAATCCGCCGCCCTCTCCACCAACTGGCGAAACAAAGCGGTGTCCGATACCTATTACCCCGGTTCGGTATTCAAGATGGTCACCCTCTCCATGGCGCTCGAGGAAAAAGCCGTCACCAAGGACGACAGCTTCTTCTGCGGCGGCTCCTACCAGATCTATAACGACGAGATCAACTGTACCGGCAACCACGGCTCTCAGAATTACCAGCAGGCGTTGTGGAATTCCTGCAACCCCGCGTTCATCCAGATCGGCCAGAAGGTCGGCTTCGAAAACTTCTGGAACTACTACCAGAGCTTCGGCTTCTCCGAAAAGACGGGCATCGACCTGCCCGGCGAAAGCTCCGACCAGTTCTTCCGCTATGAGGGCATCGAGGACAATATGGGCCCGGTCGACCTCGCGGTCGCGTCCTTCGGCCAGAACTTCGCGAACCAGCCGACCGAATCGCGCGGACGGGGGAATTTCTCGTTTCGATCGAACTGCGTATCCGCTTCCCGCATCGTCTTGAACCTTCCGTTCCACGCGAAGTTGAGATGGTGGTAGGCGTGTTCAAGCGAAGCGGCAAGGGCACCTTCCCGCAACGGCCAACGCAAAGGCTCGTCGCCGACGTCGCCCTCCCGCCGCGTCCCGTCCTTGGCATACTGGATCGCATCCTGCAACAAGTCAAGTTCCTGCGTCGCCTCACGCACATGAAACTCCAGCAGATCGAGATTCAACGACATTTTCATCTTCCATTGAGCATATTCGCAGACACTTTCTCCACATGTTATGACATCCTGTCGCAAATGCCGATGAAAACACTAGTCGACGGCATATCGCTCGCTTATTCGTGACAAAGGTCTTGTCCCTGCGGCCATTCCATGCCATGTTCAATTCGACATAGATTCTATGCAGCCTGCGGGCAAAGGCCTTTTCGGTAAGTGATTGCTGATCCACCTTCGCTTTGAAACCTTCGGGGC
>OMTA01000155.1 GCA_900313895.1 uncultured Eubacteriales bacterium
GTTTTGACGGGCATATTTCCGCCTGCCCATTGTTAAAATCCTCGCGAACCCGTCAGGGTTCGCTGTGGTTTTGCCGCGGTCAGACAAAAATCTGCTCCGGCAAAACTCCAAAAGACTGAAAATGAGCAAGATTTCGAGCATGTTTCGGTGCAGAAAGTGCAGGCAGGCTGGCGCCTGCCAAGATTGATAAGCCGAAAAATGCCGAAAGAATGCCATTTTCAGCAGATTCGGATATCTACAGTCACCCTATCCTTTTTGGATCGGATCAGCATGACCTCCGTAAAATGTCCGTCGCGCTTATCCTTAAATCCGGCGACCTTTTCGCCGGTACAGATCGAGCTGCGTATCACGGCGATCTGTGTATCGGGATCGTAGGGATCGACCGCGAAACCGCCGCTCTTCCCCGCTTTTGAAAATCCGAACATCCTTCTCCCTCTTTTCGATCTGCTTGATGGTTTTTGCTCAGTGGTACTTCACCCTGAAGCCGCGTTCCTCGGGATCGACCGTAAGGGACTTGACCTCCATGCGGTCGATGCGGATGTATCTGCCGCGTTCCAGCGCGGCGATCACATCGTCGATCTGCTTCTGTGTTCCCTGGATCTCCATCGAAACGCTGTCGTCGTACTCGTTACGCACCCAGCCGGTCGCACCGTAATGCTCCGCCGCCTGCATCGCGCGCCAGCGGAATCCCACCGCCTGTACCCATCCGTAAAAGCGGATGTACTGACGGATCACTTCTCTGCCTTTGAACATCGGATCACCCCGTCACAAGTATCTCACGACTTCTTCGGTCGCTTTGCTCGCCGCGTGCAGCTTAGCGGGCGCAGCGCCATCCGCCGGATAGCCGAGGGTCATCAACAGCACGGGCGTCTCGTTTTCGGGCAGATCGAAGGCGGCTTTGACCTCGGAGGGCCTGAAGAAATTCACCCAGCATGAACCGACGCCGATGTTCCACGCCGCGAGCATCATATGATCGGCGACGATACTGACGTCCTGGATCCCCGCGCGACAGCCCGCTTCCAGCGGACTTTTCCAGTCCTCGTCCTCGTTCAAAGCGACGATCAGCACGACAGGCGCGTCAAAAGCGCAGCGGGACAGCGTGCGGATCTTCGCGATCGCCTGGGCGCTTTTCAGCACATAAATGCGCTGGGGCTGATAGTTGCATCCGGTCGGCGCGACCATTCCCGCTTTCAGGATCGTATTCAGCTCGTCGTCCGTGATACAATCGGGCTTGTACTTGCGGACAGAATATCTTTCTTTGATCACAGTATCAAATTCCATAGCGTTTCTCCCTTTTCATAAGTGTAACATAAAAAACCGGACACTTCAATGAGAAGATAAAAGTTTATCATAACCGATAATCAAAAAAGTCCCCTGATCAAAGGGAACTTTTCGGTGTGACATAAACGGTTTTGTAGTTGACATAGATGACCTTTCCGGGCTTTGCGCCGGAGGGCTTGCTGACGTTTTTGACAGCGGTGTAGTCAACGGGGACCTGAGAGCTGTCCTTCGCCTTGCTGTGGGCGGCGGCGATCTGAGCCGCCTCGTATATCGCGGTCTCGGTGACAGGCTTACCGTCCGTCAGGATGATGACATGGGTTCCGTGAATATTCTTGGTGTGCAGCCAGATATCCGTTTTTTTGGCGGAACGCAGGGTAAGGGTATCGTTCTGGACATTATTGCGCCCGACCAGGATCCGAAAGCCGTCGGAGCTTTGATACTCGATCGGCGGCAGGGGCTTATCCTTGCGCTTCGCGGCGCCTTTGACGGATCTCAGATAACCCTGCTCCCTGAGCTCCGAGCGGATCGCGGAAAGCTCCGCCTCGGTCTCACAGCGGGACAGGATATCCTGAACGCTTTCGATATATTGCAGCTCCTCCGAGGCCTTTTTGATCTGTCCGGTGAGCATCGTCTCGCGGGTTTTCGCCTTATTATACTCCTTGTAGTAACGCTGGGCGTTCATCGCGGGTGTCACGGCGGGGTTGAGCCGGATCGTGATCGGCGCGTTATCCTCGGCGTAGTAATTATCGACCGTCACGACAGACGATCCCTTTTCGATACGGTACAGATTCGCCTGCAACAGATCGCCCTTGATTCGCAGCTCCTCGCGATCGGCGCATTTTTTCAGATCCGCTTTCTGTAAATTGATCTTGCGGGAAAGGCGGTCGATGGTGTTGTTCAACAGCTTGTTGAGATCGGCGGACTTTGCGCGCATCCGCGAAAGGCGGTCGCGATCGGAGAAGAAGGTGTCGAGCAGCTCGCTGTAGCTGTCAAAATGCCTCACCGACAACGCGCCGTCATACTGGCGGATATCCATAAAGCAGAAGTCCATCGGCGAGCCGTCGATCTTATCGACCAGCGTCGGCTGACCCATGCCGTTTTCGACCTCGTTTTTGAGCGCTTCGATCACCGCGTCCAAGCCTTCCTTATCCGCGCGATAGGCGATCTCGCGGGCGATCATCGGAGAGATTCCCTGGATCGTGTTGAGGATCGCGCGATCGTCGCCGCCGAGGTCGATGATACGTCGGCATATCGCGGGAACATCCGCTTCTTCGATACAGAGCTTATCCTGCATTGAGGGCAGCTCATAGGGCATCTTCGGCAGCAGGACGCGCTCCTGTGATTCGGAAAAATCGATCCTTTTGATCGAGTCGATCACGTTGTCCTCGCCGTCGGTGAGGATCGCGTTGGAATAGCGCCCCATGATCTCGATATACAGCCGCAGCTGTTCACGATCGCCGATCTCGTTGAGCGCGTCGAAATACAGCGACAAAACACGCTCATTCTTCGGCTGAACAACGTCGATCAGGCGCGACCCGCCGAGGCGTTTTCTCAGCAGCATACACATCATCGGCGGCACGGGCGGATTCTCTATCGAGCAGGCGGAGATATGGACGCGCGGCGAATCCGACAAGCGGATCAACAGCTTTTTGACGCCCTCATGCGTGCGGAAGGAAAAGACCAACTCGTCGCGCGCGGGCTGATAGATCTGATTGACCTTTGCGCCGAGCAGATCTCTTTTGAGTTCTTTTTTGACCATCGTCATCATGATGCCGTCAAACGCCATACTCTCACCTCATTTAAGATTATTATTATCGATTGATTACGATAGTGTAAGAAAGCTTTACTTTTACACGCCAATTTGCTATAGTCGTTTTTGCAAGGAGTCATCCACATATACGGTAGGCGGTCAGCCCTCTTACGCAGAGGGTCAAATCCCTCTGACTACACAGTAGAGGAGGGATCGATATGCAGTACGTTACATATGGCGATCTATTTACCTTCGTCATGGTAATCGTTGGGATCATCAGTCTTATCTTCGCGATACTGGCGTTCACGCATAAAAAATAACCGCCCTCGTCCAAAGGCAGCGGTTATTTTTTAACTAAATCTTTGGGCTAACCGTCTATCGGATAACTCCTTGTACTTTTATTATAGCATTGAATACGGAGATGTCAATATCATTTATGATATTTTGTCCCTTTTGAGATCTGGAACGCACGGTAGATCTGTTCCAGGAGCATCACGCGGAACAGCTGGTGGGGAAAGGTCATCCGGCTCATGCTCATCTCCGCGTCCGCCCGCCGGAGCGCGTTCGCCCCCAGCCCCAGGCTGCCGCCGATCAGAAAGACCAGCCGACCCGTTCCCCGGTTCTTCGCCTCCCGGATTTCCTCCGCCAGCTCCGGGCTGCTCCGCTGCTTTCCGGGGATCGTCAGCGCGATCACCCGGTCCCCCGGCCGGATCCGCTGCAGGATGGCTTCCCCCTCCCGCTCCCGGATCCTTTCCTCCTCCGCGGGGGAGGCGTTCTCCCGCTCCGGCAGGTCCGGAATCTCGATCTCCTCGAATTTCCCGAACCGGCTCAGCCGCTTCAGATACTCGTCCGCCATCTGGCGGAAGGGCTTCTCCTTCAGCTTTCCCACGGATATCACCGCAACGTTCATTCCGTCTTCTCCGCCCGGTCTGCAGTCTGCTCACGGCTTTCCCGTGAGCTTCCAGTTTATTCCCCGCTTCCTTCTTTGTCAAGGAAGGCATAGATCCCGATTCCCGCGGCGATGGCCAGATTCAGCGAATCCACCTTCTCATTGCTGGGAATCCGGACCGGCTGCCCGATCCGGGCAAACTCCGGCGGCAGCCCCCTTCCCTCGTTGCCGAAGATCAGGGTTCTCCGCCGGGGTACCGGCCCCCGCAGGGCCTCCGCCAGCGGCACCGACGCGTCCAGCATGAAGGGGTAGTACGCC
>OMTA01000287.1 GCA_900313895.1 uncultured Eubacteriales bacterium
TATTTCTGGTTTAATTTTTCCTTTTCTGGACATAACAATGCTCCCTTCATAGTTAACAGTTTTTTATTTCACTGTCTTCCATAAAGGGAGCATATCAAACATCAGCGGTGCTCTTTTCTATTCTTCTTTATGCTTTTTTATCCGTTCCGTTCTGCGGTATTCCATAGGTGTAACGCCGTAGAAACGCTTAAACGCCGCGCAAAACTTTGAGGCAGTTAGGTATCCTACTATTTGAGAGATCTCACCTACTCCGATATCTGTATCACGCAGCAGTTCCGAAGCCTTCTTCATCCTTATCTTCATTTGATATTCTTTATATCCATATCCGTAAATATTCTTAAAATAGTATTTTATCGCGGTTTCGCTCATATGGTATCTTTCGGCAAAAAGTGAAGCAGGATTCTTGTTTCCATAATGTTCGGTCAAGGTTTTATAAACATCATTCGCAATTTGTGTTTGTGCGTTTGTCGCAAACGTTCTCAGCTTTGATTTGGAGTTAAAAAGGTCTGTTCCCAGATTGTGCCCTATTTCCGAAACCTTGATTACAATCAGGCTGCTGTCCGCACCATCCTTTCCGTAATCCATTAATTCGATCAGGGTTCTTATGGTATTAGCGGTCGCATCCGCAAAATATACCGAACTTGTTTTTATATCTTTTTCGGGCAAATTCATCTCTTTGATCGATTTTTTCAGCATAGCGAACAGCGGAAGCTCCGTTACCAAACTATCAATCTGCATTATTATTTCAACGCCTGAATAATCACGCGTATCAAAACGAAACGAACTGTCATATGACGTACCATAATCCATTGCGAATTCCCCCTCGGAAAGATATGAGGAATCCCCGTTCTTTGTGGTAAATTCACATCTTCCGCTCTTGCAGATATTTACCCGAAGATATCTGCCGAAGCCGCTGTAATCCATACCGAAATCGGGTACTTTCTCAGTATGAATATCATAAATAAAAACCTGGATACTGTCTGAAGGAAAATAAGCAATTATTTTTCCGCCGTTATCTTTAAGTTCCAATTCTGCACGCTTCTTCTTTTCATCAAACATAACGCCGGAGTCACGTAAATTGCTCAACTCGGAAAAATCCATTTTTTCACCCCAAGAATATATTTTTGAAAACCAACCATATAATTCTAACACTAACAGAAGAAAAAATCTATAGCCAAAACAGATATTATGCTCTGTTTAGAACTCACATGATATAATGTGAATTGAATCATGCTTTTTTGAAACTAAAGCATCAAACAGTTATCATCGTCAAAACCATTCGTTCTTTTTTTGCATTTGAGATCTTATCCTATTCGGTTTACTCCTATAAGAACATCTTACATACGGAGGATATTATGTTAAATCTATCGGAGAACATTCAGTTGAAGCAAGAGCTTGCCGATCAAACCGGCGCGGAATTGCATTATCATGACGTTTGTCCGAAACCGTTCTTTACATTGGAACGATCGGACAGCGAGATTCAAAGCTGTATCACGGAGTATCTCAAGAAGAAGCGTTATGCGCCTCGCTTCTCGGATGACAGACTGCAATTCACTGTGGAGAAAGGATAAAGATTATGGCACTGACATTAGAGAGAGCAAAAGAGTTGGGCAGCACGATGGTGACCGAGGATCATCTGATCATTCACTCGCTGAACGTGTGCTACGCGATGGGCGCGATGGCGCGTCACTTCGGCGCTGACGAGGAGCACTGGATGGCGGTCGGTTATCTGCACGATTACGACTATGAGAAGTTCCCCGACGAGCATTTACAGCACACCGAAAAGGAACTGCTCTCACAGGGCGTCGATCCCGAAGACGTCCGCGCGATCCTCAGCCACGGCTGGGGCATCTGCACCGACGTCGAACCGCTGACGGATATGGAAAAGAGCCTGTTCACCGTAGACGAGCTGACCGGCATCATCCAAGCCGCCGCGAGGATGCGTCCGAACGGCATCACCGACCTGAATACCAAGAGCTTCATGAAGAAGTTCAAGGACAAGAAGTTCGCCGCCAAATGCGACCGCGAGCTGATCAGAAAGGGCTGTGAGCTCCTGGGCATGGAGGTCAGGGATGTTGCCGAGATCTGCATCGACGGCATGCGTCCGCACGCTGAGGAGATCGGCTTGCAGGGAACGGAAAACTGATCATAAACGATCACACCCGCAACAGTTACTTTTGTCACTGTTGCGGGTGTTTCTTTGTTAA
>OMTA01000121.1 GCA_900313895.1 uncultured Eubacteriales bacterium
CGCTGTCCCGATCGCATGGAATTTCATATTGAACGAAGAACAGAAGAATCGTTTTCTGGCGATCTTCGATCTTGACGGAAACGCGCTGACAAATTACGGCTGGCAGCAGTATCAGGGAAAAGTTAGTATCGCTTCCGGCGGGTTGAGCGGAACAGGGCTCGGTAACGGCGCGCGCGTATCATCCGGTATCGTTCCCGAACAGGAAAACGATTTTATCTTTACCGTCGCGGGTGAAGAACTCGGTTTTATCGGATGTCTGCTGCTTTTGGCGATCATACTGATGATAGCGGTAAAGATCATCATCAACGCTTTTTCCGCGCGTGATTACCTCGGTAAGATGCTTTGTGTCGGCGTCTTTGCGATGATATCCGTTCAAACGATCATCAACATCGGAATGGTTTTGGGATTGCTTCCCGTTATCGGTATCACCCTTCCCCTCTTCTCCTCCGGCGGTACTTCCGCTCTCGCTGTTTTGATGGGGATCGGATTGGTACACAGCGTCCATTATCACAGAGAAGAAGTTGACACATATACCGGCCGTTTGAAGCACAACAAATACAAATACTTATCCCGAACAAACTACTATAAATAACGAAAAAGAAAGGGGCTGCTACGGCAGCCCCTTATTTTATACGACGTATTATTTGGTTTTCGGTGATACGTTGACGTTGATCGGATCGGTTTCCGCTGCCCAACAGGTTTTGAATTTTTCTCCGAACGTGATCGTCAGCGGCACATTTATCGAAACGGTCTTCTCGTCATCCAACTGCTCTTCCGCTTGCGTGATATCTACTACAGCTGTTAGACTCTTTGCGTTCAGGGATGATATGACGCTTGCGGGCGCGTAAACGGTCAATTTGACCGAAGTCGCGGAAGAGATCTCCGCTGTATACTTAGATGAATCGACCTTTGTCGTGATATCGACAGTAATTGTCTTTGCTTTATAAGATGACAGATCGAGCGTTGCCGTGACAGAGTCATCAGTCTCAACAATAACATGACAATCCTTTAATGTCTGAGATAATGAGATATCATACGGAATGACATATTTTTTATTGGTCAGCTTGCTGTAATCCAGCGTACCGATAACGATACTGTTTTCCGTGATCGTATTCAGCTGCTCAGCGGGTCCGTAGATGGTCGCCTGAGCGGGTGTTAAGACAACGCCGGGAGCGTTTGCGGGAGCGTTGAGAACCTCAAGCGCTAATTTGACATCCTTTTTGGGCTGAGATGTCACAGTGACCTCAATGGATTTGAGATCGGGCGTCACATACTGCAGATCAATTGCTTTGTTGTTCTTATCGAGAAATACAAGCGTTTCCTGTAAGGTCATGGGCGATGATTTGACGGAATTGATCGTATCAATGATCGCGACGCTTTCGATCTCATCGACTTTGCTTGCAGCGCCCTCGAGATGAACCGTGTCATTAGACATGGTTACCTCGGAATAGTAGCCTGAGTCAACGACGACCTTCATCTGAGATTTGTCGATCGGAAGATCTTTTTCCTTGAATTTATCTACAAAGACGGTGACGGCAGAGGGATTGACCGACGAGGAAATGTTGTAATTACTCTTGACGCCGACTTTTTTGGCGGAAAGAGGCAGATTATACTCGTCAGCATGGTCGATCGTGGAAACCTGATTAGCGGTGACCTGGATATCCGACGGCGTAAGTGATCCGACAGAAACACGATTTCCGGAGACCTGAACGGACGCGGTGAATTCGCTTTCACTGAAAATGCGGAATCCCTTTTCAGTCGCGTTTTCGGGAAGTGTGATCGAAACCGGGATATTGGAGATCGTTACATTTGTTTCTGTCTGAGAATCGGCATTGATGATGATCCACGCGATAAACGCCAACAGAAACGAGATGATCAAAAGAACGATATTATGGGAGAAGAGACGCGTCAAAAAACTACTTTTTTTCATTTTTCTTCTCCTTTCTGCCTTTGAATATCGAGGAGAATAAATCCGTTTTTTCGTTTTCTCCGGGAATAATGAGATCAGAAAGCTTTTCGTGCAGCGAGGCTCTGTCAAGATCTCTGATCAATCTGCCTCCTACAGCGATCGAGATCGTACCGGTCTCCTCAGAAACAACAACGACAACAGCGTCGCTCTCTTCGGACAGTCCGAGCGCCGCGCGATGCCTAGTGCCGAGATCGGCGTTGACATTATTGTTCTTGGTCAGCGGTAAAATACAGCCCGCGGCTAGGATCTTACCGTTGCGGATAATACAAGCGCCGTCGTGCAAAGGAGCTTTGTTGAAAAAGATATTACCCAGCAGTGAAACGGAGGTATCGCTGTTCAGCTCTGTTCCGGTGGAAGCGATCTCCGAGAGCACGCTGTCCCTCTCAAAAACGATCAGCGCGCCTGTGCGTGATCTTGAGAATACGATGCAGGTATCAGCCACATCGCCGATCGCTTTTTGCACATCAGAATCGGCGTTCTGAGAGCTGTTCGGAACCAGACTTTTGAAGGTTCTGTTTCTGCCAAGACGTTCGAGCGCCTGACGAAGCTCAGGCTGAAACAGAATAACGATGATGATAACCGTGAATTCAAACAAGGCTTTGAGGATATAATTGATCATCGTTAAATTGAACACCGCGGAAATCGCATAGGCGACCAAAAGGACAACGACGCCTTTCACTAGCTGACCCGCCCTGCTTTGTCTGAACAGTTTAAACAGATAATACAAAATCAGAGTAATGGACAGAATATCTATCGCGTCTTTAAATCGGAAGGTCGATATAACTGCCCATATCGTAGAGAAAAAATTTTCCATAGCAGGAATCCTTTATCAATAGATTTATATACAAAACTATTGTAACACAGTGGTATTCCTATTTCAAGAATTATAGCTAAAATTCTTTATAGCAATTTTTAAAGTTTGTATTTCTTGATCAGTCGTAAATATGGATGGCGCGATCCTGACGGTTCCGCGATCCAAGGTTCCCATCATTCGGTGCGCAAGCGGCGCACAATGCAAGCCAGCGCGGACTGCGACACCGTACCGCCTGTTCAGATACTCCGACACTTTTTCACTTTCGCAGTCTTTGATATTGAAGGATAAAACCGGTGCGAACGGAATTGTTTTAGGATCGGCGGTATACAGCTCGACATCGGAGATCGATGACAGCTCATGGTAGAGTCTTTGTATCAGCCGTGATTCATGCCGATAAATCTTATCGATCCCGTGATGATTTACAAATCGTATACCCGCTCCGAGACCGCAGATCCCGGTGATATTCAACGTTCCGCTTTCCAATCGATCCGGGTAAAAGTCAGGCATAGAAGGATTGACAGAATCGCTGCCTGTACCGCCTTCTGTCAATGGATCCAATAATACATCCGAATTAACCAACAATAATCCGATACCGGTAGGCCCGTAAAGACCTTTGTGACCTGCGCAGCAAACAAAGTCATACGCGTTTTCCGATAAGTCGATCGGGATGACGCCGGCGCTTTGAGCTGCGTCCAGACAAAACAGGATACCGTAGGCGTGTGCCAACGCACAGATCCGTTCAACAGGCAATATCGTCCCGAATACATTTGACGCGTGTGTGCAGACGATCAGCCGTGTTTTGGAATTGATCGCGTCACGAAAAGCGTTGACAGTCGCATCGTTATCACCGGGAGTGACCCTTGCGATCGTATAATCGATCATCCCTTTTTCCTTCAGACGGTGCAGCGGTCGTAACACCGCATTATGTTCCATCGAGGATATCACCACATGATCGCCTTTTTTAAGGACGCCTTTGATCACCGTGTTCAACGAATGGGTACAACCGGAAGTGAAAATCACGTTTTCTTCCGATGATACTCGGAACAGATCTTTTACCGCAGTACGCGTTTTATACACAGCCTCCGCAGCCTTGATGGACGGCGTATGTCCTCCCCTACCGGGATTCGCGGAATAATATTTTAAGGCGTTTGTTACGTCCCGGATCACACTCTGGGGCTTTGGGGAAGTCGTCGCGGCGTTATCAAGGTATATCATGATTCATCACGCGACGCTCGTCCCAGAACACGAACGCCGTTTTTTCTGAGTATTTTTTCCGCTTCATCCGTTTTTTCGGGAACAAACAAGCAATAGCCGCAGGATTTGATCGGCGTATTTCGCGGCGTGCGTTGGATATAGGAGCGGATCTTGTATTTATCGAGAATACTCTTTGCCTTCATCGCGTAGGTGACGGACGGCAAAAGTATCAGTTCATTATTCATAAAAAACACCTCTGTTCCCTATCAGTTTATGACAGGAAAACAGAGGTGTTCAAGATTGATTACGATAGCAATTATCCCTTTAAGAGCATACCCATATCGTACATTCCTGCGGGCTTATCCTTCAGATAGACCGCCGCGTTGACCGCGCCTGACGCAAAAATGCCTTTCGACTGAGCGGTATGCTTGATGGAAACGACCTCGTCATGTCCGGCGAAGATGACCTCATGCTCACCGACGATCGTACCGCCTCGAACAGAATGGATACCGATCTCGTTTTTTTCGCGCTTTTTGCGATAGGCGTGACGATCGTAAACATACTGCGCGTCAGCCTTTTCCTCGGAAATAGCGTCGGCGATCATGATCGCTGTTCCGGAGGGCGCGTCGAGCTTGAGATTATGATGCTTTTCCAGAATCTCGATATCAAAGCTGTCCGAAAGGACGCGCGTCGCCATCTTGGAAAGCTCGATCAGAAGATTGATACCGAGCGACATATTGCCGGAATAAAATACAGGGATCTGCTTCGAGGTTTCCTTGATCTTATTCACCTGTTCATCGGAAAAGCCTGTCGTACAGATAACGATCGGGAGTTGATGCTCAACAGCGTAGCTGAGCATATCATCCAGTACCAGCGGATTGGAAAAATCAAGAATGACGTCCGCTTCTTCTTTCACATCGATAAAACAAGTGCTGACGGGATAAACTCTGTCACCCTCGGCGATATCCACACCCGCGCTGATGATGACGTCATCCCGACTGTTTACACAGGTTTCCACTGCCTGACCCATTTTTCCAAGGCAGCCGTTCAATAGAATTCTTACCATTTATCTTTCCTCTGCTTTCTGCAAATACAGGGCGAACTAAGTCGCCCTGATCATTATGCGTATTTACCGATAAGGTTGTATTTCGCAAGGCAATCCTTCAGGTCATGATAGCCGGAATAGCTCATCGGAACCAAAGGAAGTCTGCAATCACCCGCGTTGAAACCGATAAGGTTCATCGCGGTCTTGACGGGGATCGGATT
>OMTA01000123.1 GCA_900313895.1 uncultured Eubacteriales bacterium
GTGCTTGGGGTTGAGGATATACATCTGGTAGAATTCCTTCGCGCCCTCGGAACCGTATTTGAGCATCGTGCCCATCGCGGTATCGCCGTCGATGTTGGCGTTCTCACGCTTGACGTCGTTATCCTTCGCGGACTTGAAGGTCAGATCCTCGTAGATCTTCATCAGCTTGGTGTTCATCTCGCGAACGCGTGTACGCTCTGCGCGATAAAGGATGAATTCCTTCGCGGTTCTCGCGTGACCGTTCTCGATCAGGATTTTTTCAACGGTATCCTGTACGTGCTCTACGCTGGGGGTATCGTTATCCTCTGCTTCAAGGTACTCTCTTACCTTGTCGGCGAGCTGCTCGGCTGCTTCGTAGTCATTACCGCCGATGGCGTGAGCCGCCTTGTAGATAGCTTGTGTGATTTTGTCGAGATCGAACTCGACCGCGCGACCGTCGCGCTTAACGATTTTGTTGATCATGCTAATCCTCCTGATTGATTTCTGCTTTATTTGTAACCGTTTTGTAATAGTTAATTCCCGAAACACAACATCTTGTGATTGGGCGCAAATCTTGTCATAATATAGCAGAAAACCTTTGCAAAATCAATCGTTAAAATGAACGATAAAAAAATATTTCTTTGTTGATTTTGATAACAAAAATCAAAATGATGTCATTTAAGGAATTATAACTAAGTATTGCGTGGAAAATTTCGCCAAACACTATATATTGTGGTTTGTAACCTTCCTGTAACAAGATGTAAGATGTGTGTAACGGTTAATTGTTTTGGGGAAATAAATGCTGTTCTCGGAGGGATGGATCGGTCGATACGTCGATACATATATATAGGAATCACAGCCTGTCCTTTATTGAGAGAAAACGCTCCCGACGGATCGGGAGCGTTGTGTAGATCATTATTTATTGTGTGATCAGATCTCTACCTGATTGACTTTATCAAACTCGTCGGTGATCTCCTTGGAGGGAGCCTTGGTAGCGAGGGCGACGATGACAGCGATGATCAGCGCAAGAACGAAGCCGAGTACCAGAGAGTACAGACCGGTTTTGCTGTAGAGGGTGACCGCTGTGCTTTTGCCATCAATGTCGGCATATCCGAAGAAGGGGATGTAGTCCCAGATGATAACGGTCAAGAAGCCGGTGATCATACCTGCTGCCGCGCCGGGGAGATTGAAGCGCTTCCAGAACAGAGAGAGCAGGATGATGGGACCGAATGCCGCGCCGAAGCCTGCCCATGCGTCGGATACAAGGTTCATGACGGAAGAATTCGGATCGATCGCGATAACGAACGCGATGACTGCGACAACGACAACGGCGATCCTGCCGACGTTCAGCGCGCTCTTCTCAGATGCCTTCTTATTGATAACGCCCTTGTACATATCCTCGGATACAGCGGAAGCCGTAACGAGAAGCTGGCTGTCGGCGGTAGACATGATCGCTGCCAAAATACCGCACAGGAAGATGCCGCCGATGAATACGAGAACGATGTTACCGTCAAAGATCTGCTGGATAGATTTGATGAAAACGATCTCGGACTTGCCGGATGCAGTAAGATCTTCGGTGAGGAAGCCGCGCGCGACGAGACCGAGGAAGGAAGCGGCGCCCAGTGACAGGATGACCCATACGATGGCGATGATACGGGATTTCTTGACTTCCTTATCGCTCTTGATCGCCATAAAGCGGACAAGAATATGCGGCATACCGAAGTAACCCAGCGCCCATCCGAGGTTGGAGATGATGGAAACAGCGCTGATATTATTGCCCTCGCCGTCCTTCATGAGGCTCAGGAAGCCATTCGGATCGGCGACGCCCTTGCCGCCGAGCGCGCCGACAAGATCGCCGCTGATCGAGACATAAGCGATGATCGGAACAGCCAAGATCGCAACGAGCATCAGCAGACCCTGGATAAAGTCGGTGTAGCAAACAGCCTTGAAGCCGCCGAGTAAGGTGTATACCAATATAACGACAGCGGCGATGATCAAACCGATCATGTAAGCGGTGCTGTCCTCAGCGCCTGTACCGAATACATTGGCAAAGAGCTTTGCGCCGGAAGCGAAAGCCGAAGCGGTGTAGACCGCAAAGAAAACGATGATGACAACGGAAGAGATGAGCTTGAGAACGCCTTTTTTATCGTGAAAGCGGTTCTCAAAGAAGCTGGGGATCGTCAGGGAGTTGTTGGCGACGATCGTGTACTTGCGTAGCCTGCGCGCGACTAAGAACCAGTTAAGGATCGTACCGATCAGAAGGCCGATGGCGATCCACACCTCGCCGGTACCCGCAAGGTATACCGCGCCGGGCAGACCCATCAAGAGCCATCCGCTCATATCGGAAGCCTGTGCCGAGAGGGCGGCAGTCCATGAGCCGAGTCCTCTGCCGCCGAGGAAGTAGTCCTCGTTGTTACTGTTTTTGGAGTTCAGGGCGCCAATCAGAATCATCATACCCATGTAGATGACAAACGCGACCAGAACGACTATCGAGTTAGTTGACATTCATATTCCTCCTGATATTTATTTGGATTATCCAAAATACTAATATATAGTATCATGATAAAGTACAAAAATCAATACAGAATAAAGTATAGACTAAACAACAAAACTCAGTATCAATAATCGACAAAATGTCGCATTAATACTGAGTTAACCAATTAGACTATGTAGCAGAATGAAAAGAAGACTAAAAAATTAATATTGGGAGAGATAGGAAGACTGCTTATTTTTGACGCGTTTGAGATTATTGAGGAATAAAGGCATAAAAGACTGGGAATATTCTGTCAAAGAATATTCACCGCCGTGTAAGCACCAGTCATATAAGAGTGCGCGCTCGGCGATCGCGTAAAGCCTTACGATCTCGGCAGCGGATTTGTCGCGGGTGATCTCGCCGTTTTCCTGACCTTTCTGCACGATTTTCTTGAGCAGGCGATAGTAGTCGCGGTTTTGGTCAAGCAGCTCCTTTTTGCCGCGCTTGATGAGCTGCTGCGCATACAGACGGGAGAGCAGATCGATATCGATGTTGTTTTCGATCATCAGACAAAGCTCTTTTGTCAGATACAGCATGGTATCCAAGGCACTCTGGCGATATTCGATCTCTTTTTCCAGTTCCTGATACTTTTCGTCAAAGAGATAGGCGAGAGATCCGACAAGGCTGTCCTTGCTTTCGAAGTAGTGATAGAACGACCCTTTCGATGTGCCGGATAATTCTACTATTTCGTCTACTGTCGTATTTTCAAAGCCGTTTTCATAAAATAGCTTCCATGCGGCAGATACGATCTTGCTTTTTGTCGGGCTGTTTGCTCTTTTCATGTATGTCACATCCTGTCATAATTATAGTGATTCTGTCTATATTCTATACTCCGTTCTATTTTTTGTCAACAGGCGAATGATGGGAAAATATAATGTTTTTGTTAATTTTCTTCCATATTATTGTAAAAGGAGCGGTTTTGTACTATAATCATCCTAGATTACTTTGTGCTATAAGCGGTGATATGATGGAAAAGAAAGAAGATAAGTTGATCTTTACCCGCCGACTGTGGGCGGAGATCAATATGAACGCTGTTGAGGCGAATTATAACGCGATCCGATCGACGATCGGTGATGATGTCAAGCTGTGCTGTGTTGTCAAAGCAGATGCTTACGGTCACGGCGCGGTCGAGCTGTGCCGATTGTACCACAAGCTCGGCGCGGACTTTTTTGCGGTATCCAATCTGGATGAAGCGCTTGAGATCCGCGATAACGGCATTGAAGAGCCGATCCTGATCCTCGGCTATACGCCGCCCGACAGATGCAGAGATCTGGCAGCCGGGGAGATCCGCCAAGCGGTCTACAGCCTTGATTATGCTCATCGGTTGAGCGATGAGTGCGAAAAGGCGGGAGTGGACGTCAAGATCCATATCAAGCTGGATACCGGCATGAGCCGTATCGGGTTTATCTGTCAGGAATTCCCGCGGGATAATAATTCTGTAGAAGAAATAAAAGGAGCGTGTATGTTGCCGCATCTGATCCCGGAGGGCGTCTTTACCCACTTCGCTGTCGCCGATGACGGCGCTGACGGCGAATCATTTACCATGCAGCAATATACCTGCTTTACCCATACCATTGAGGCGCTGGAGGCTAACGGGATCTCCTTTGAGATCCGCCATTGTTCCAACTCCGGCGCGATCATGGATTATCCGAAATTCAGGCTGGATATGGTGCGCGCGGGGATCATCCTCTATGGCTACGCGCCGAGTGAGAAGGTGGCTTCCGATCTGCAATTACAGCCGGCTCTGCGGCTGAAAACGCTGATCTCTCATATCAAGACCATCAAGAAGGGCGCGACCGTCAGCTATGGCCGCACCTTTACCGCCGAGCGGGATATGCGGATCGCGACTGTTCCCGTCGGCTACGCGGACGGTTTTATCCGCGCATATGCCAAGGACGGCTATATGTTCGTTTGGGATAAGACCAAGAAGTTTGGCAGGAACTGCAAGATCATCGGCAGAATCTGTATGGATCAGACGATGCTGGATGTCACCGATTTTCCCGAGGCGGAGATCGGAAACGTTGTAGTCGTTTTCGGTAACGGCAAAGACGGCGAGCCGACCGCGGAGGACATCGCGCGTTGGGGTAATACCATCAGCTATGAGGTGCTCTGCGCGGTATCAAAGCGAGTTCCCCGATTGTACCGCACCAACTGGATCACCGGTAACGTTGTTTATAAACTGTAGGGACCATGCCATTTGGATCGATGTGATTAGACCATGGGCATCCCTACGATCTGAAATACGGAAAGGAAATTTATGAAGCTATTAGTAGTTGACGGAAACAGCATACTCAACCGCGCTTTTTACGGGATCAAGCCGCTGACGACCAAGGACGGTCAGTTCACCAACGCGATTTATGGCTTTTTGACCATGTTCGATCGCATAAAAGCGGACGTCAAGCCCGACGCGGTCGCGATCGCTTTTGACCTGAAAGCCAAGACCTTCCGTCATAAAATGTACGATCTATATAAAGCGAACCGCAAGGGGATGCCGGAGGAGCTGCATCAGCAGATGGCGCCGCTGAAAGAGCTGCTCACCGACCTCGGTTATCGGATCGTGACCTGTGAAGGGTACGAAGCGGATGATATTCTGGGTACACTCTCCAAAGCCTGTGGAACCTCAACGGTACGATGATGTATACGCCCGAGGTGGTCGAAGCAGAATACGGCGTGCCGCCCAAAAAGCTGATCGAGATCAAGGCGATCCAGGGGGATACGTCCGACAATATCCCCGGTGTGGCAGGTATCGGGCCAAAAGGCGCGACTGACCTGATCCAAAAATACGATAATATCGACTATATTTATGAGCATCTCGATGAGCTGGATATCAAGCCCGGAATGCGCGCAAAGCTCGAGAATTCGAAGGAAAACGCTTTTCTGAGCCGCAAGCTCGGCGAGATCTGTCTTTCCGCGCCGGCTGATACCGATCTGAACACGTATGCGATCGGCGAGGGAGATAAGGCGGCTGCCGCTAGGCTGATGGCGAAGCTGGAGCTGTTTTCTCTGATCAAGAAATTTGATCTGGAGCTGAGCGAGGATAAGGTCGTCGAGCAGGATGAGCAGCGCGCCGCAGACCATGGTGATGCTGCCCTGGGCGCCG
>OMTA01000125.1 GCA_900313895.1 uncultured Eubacteriales bacterium
CAACGCGCAGTTTGAGGAAGCGGAAAAATATAACGAGAGCCTTCATCGCGTCATCCTGACCGACCCCTTTGACGCGAAGAGCTACGGACTGATCGGTGAGAACTACACCAATACCTTTACCATGTACGGCGACGGCGTGATCGGATACATCGACATCCCGAAGATCAATGTGTATCTGCCGATCTATCACGGAACCGACCTCGATGTGCTGTCGCGCGGGGCGGGTCATCTGGAGCACTCTTCCCTGCCTATCGGCGGAAAAAGCTCGCACAGCATCATCTCGGCGCACTCGGCATATCCCGGCGAGACGTTCTTTGACTATCTGCCCGACCTTCAGTTGGGCGATGTGTTCTATATCCACGTGCTGGATCGCACGCTGAAATACCAGGTGGACAACATCACGACGGTTTTGCCGGAGGATACGTCGGGCTTGCAGATCGTGGACGGCGAGGATTATGTCACGCTGGTGACCTGTACGCCGTACTCGGTCAACACGCACCGACTGCTGGTCAGAGGTACGCGCGTTCCCTATGATCCCAAAGAGGACACGCCTGTGTCATCGACGGCGGTACGGTTCGGGGACGGGAATCTCTTTTTCCTCGGCTACAAGCTGCCGTATCTGACGGTCGGGTTGATCGTCGTCGGATTCATTGTATTTGTCGCGGCGGTCGTCACCGCGATCGTGATGTCGCGCAGGAATAAGAAAAGAGAGCTGATCGGTCGCGATCGCGGTCAATCGGATGAACGGGAGGATCGGGATGAAGCATAAGAAGCTTTTGATCGTGATCGCCGTCATCCTGCTGTTGGCGGGGCTGGGATTCTTGCTCTTTCCGCCGATCTCCAACGGGATCGGAAAGATGCAGAATGACAAGCTCAGCCGGCAATTTGACAACAAGCGCGAGCATATCGTCGAGCAGCTGGAGGATGACGAGGGTCATCAGGCGGACAACAGTGACGATGCGCAGCGGCTGGAGCTGACGGACAGCGAGGGATATCAGATCGACACGAGCGGTCAGCGGATGTATGACTTTCCGTTCGTGTTCCGAAAGGATCTGGATCGGCTGAGAAAAGACAGCGAGGCGTATAACAAGGGGCTGATCGGACATCAGGGCAGCGCGAAAAACCTGCACTATGAATACTCGGTGTTCGATTTGAGGGATTACGGCGTTTATGACGGGATGTACGCCTGTCTGACGATCCCGAAGATCGACCTGAGGCTGCCGGTCTATCTCGGCGCGGATAACAGCATCATGCAGTACGGCATCGGACACCTGTACGGGACGTCGCTGCCGCTGGATGAAAAGGACACCAACTGTGCGCTGGCGGGTCACACGGACTATATCGGGCGGATCTTCTTTGACAATATCCGCAACCTCTCAAAGGGCGACGAGGTGATTGTGCGCAACTACTGGGAGGATATCGTGTATCATGTCGTAGACAGGAAGGTGGTCAAAGAGGATCAGGCGAACGATCTGCTGATCCAGAAGGGCAGGCAGCTGTTGACGCTGATCACCTGCATCAAAAATGAGGACGGCGGATTTGACCGGTTTTTGGTCATCTGCGAAAAATAACGGACAGAAAAAAGGACTGCACGGGCAGTCCTTTTTTTGATGGGGGAACAATGCTTTTTACCGGTATTTGACGGCATAGACGGCTGTCTCGCCGTAATAACCGTTGTAGATCAGATAGATATTGTCGCCGACATAGAGGCAGCGGTTGATCACATCGTCGTAGTCGTGGGTGACTTTTACCTCGGGTCGGGCGATCTCCACGATCCTGCCGTTCTCGACCTTGAAGTTCAACGCGCCGCCATGAACGATCGTATCCGCATATTCTGTGTTTTTGTTGATTTTGTACTCATAATAGTTCAGCGGGATCAGGTAGTCGCCGCGGTCGGGGTTTTTGACAAAGGCGCGCGGCTCGTAGATCGCCTCGGACTCACAAGAACGGTAGATCTTTTCGTCCAGCACCTTTGGATGGAGCTTGTCGCTGACGTCGAAGAGGACGAGCTTTGTGCCGTTTTCCACCTGCATGGCAGTATAGTCCGCATCCTCCGTATAGACGCCGACGCCGAGGAGGGTGTTTTCGTCAACGGGGACGAGCATGGTGGAGAAGCCGTCGATCTTGACCTCGCCGAGCACGGTCGGGTTCTTGGGATCGGAAAGGTCGATCACAAAGAGGGGATCGGTCTCTTCGTAGGTGATGACGTAGGCGATGTCGCCGACATAACGGACGGCTTTGATCTCCTCGTCCTTCGCGATACCGGTGACCTTTCCGACCTCTTTGAGCTCGCTGTCGAGGATATAGAGGGCGTTGGTCTTGTTGTCCTTTTCGTCCTCGATGGTGGCGGCGACGCGGAGGCAGCCGTCCTTTTCATCGAGGGAATAGCGGCTGTCGAGCCAGCCGTCGATCGTTGCGCAGGCGGTGAAGGTGATGCCGTCACTGAGGCTGACCTTGTAGATATCGGTCGTGACAGGTTCCTCGGAGGAATGCAAAGCAGAATCGGTGATAATGCCGCCGTCATATGACTCGTAGTCAACGATCTCCGTGTATCTCCATTTTGTCGAATAGAGGTACATATTGGACTCGTTGCAGTAGACGTCCTCGACGGCGCCGATGAGGGCGGTGGAACGGACGTCCTTTGCGCCGTCTTTCAGATCGTAGCCGCCGATGATCAGCATACCGGGGTCGGAGGGATTTTCGACACAGCGGACGTTTTCGACCGGGATCTCCTGCGGATCATCTCCGCGGTAGCAGAGCGGGGCGGAGAATTCGTCCCCGTCATAGGCGTACTCTTCCGACACGAGGTAGAGAACGTCGCCGATCATGCGGGTGGAGGTATAGTCGCCGCTCTGGAAAAAGCGGTCAACGTAACGGATGTTTTTGATATCGGACACATCAAAGACCGCAGCCATGGTGTTGTAGGTGAAATGCTCTCCGCGGGTATTACACACCGCGATCAAGCGGTCGCCGTAGATGTACATTTCCTCAACGAAAGCATCAAGATCATCCTCGTCGGTATAGGCGGAGGGCTTTGTCGGGTCGGAAAAGTTATCGGGATAGAGGGTCGTGATGCGTGCGGGATCGTCGGTCGCGGAATAGATATCGATCCCTTTCGCGCCGTTTTGGGACGCGATATAGAGGTATTTGCCGTCGGTCTTGACGATATCCGCCTCATCAACACCCTCGACCTGCTTGTAGGTCTCGCTGTGAGAGTCTGAGCCTGAGCCGCCGGACATTCCGAGCGACGAACCCGATGAACCGGAGCCTTGTTCCGGTGCGTTTTCATAGCTGTCGACTTCAACTGATTGTTCATATCGTTCAAGGATTCTGTCCGAGGACGCCGTGATTTTTTTGAGCTCTTCCTTGACCTCGTTATAATCGGAGAAGGTTTTGAGGGGGATGTCCGCGTTGTCACTTTGCGTGACCGTCGGCTGTATGGGGGGTTGCCTTTGAGATGAAAAGATAACGCCGAATACCGACAGGGTAACAACCGCAACGAAGGCGGCGGCGAGTCCGGCGATCAGGCGGGCACGGTTCTTCTTGGGCTTCAGCTCAGTCAGGATCGGGGCGGAGTTCGGCTCGATCCCCTCGAGCTTTTTCAGAACATGGTTTTCGTCTATCTCGGCGGGGGCGGTGACCCCGCTGTTTTCTATTTTATCCTTGATGAAATCAAAATCGTTTTTCATGATCGTCACTCCAGAAAGGTTCTCATTTTTTTGAGGCTGCGGGACAGGCGCGAGCGGATGGTCGATGCTTTGATCCCGATCAGGGTCGCGATCTCGCGGCTGTTATAGCCCGCGACGGTAGACAATAGGACGATATCGCGGTCAACGGGGTCGAGCTGTGAGAGCGCCTCGCGTACCTCGACGGACAGCAGGCGGGGATCCTCCGCGGCGATACGCTCGAGCGAGGAGATATCGGCGCGGGTATTCTGTTCGATCTGCGTTTTGACATAGGCGCAGCAGCAGCGGTAGAGGATGCGGAAGATCCACGCGGAAAACAGCTTTTCATTCCGCAGGGTCCCGATGCTCTGATATGCCGCGACGATGCAATCGTTCAGCGCGTCCTGTGCGTCGGGTTCGTTGCCGAGCTTGAAGTAAGCGTAGCGATACAGGCTGTCTTTGTAGCGTGTGTACAGTCCCGCGAACGCTTCTTTGTCGCCGGTCACCGCCCTTTGCACCAAGATTTTTTCGTCCATGTTTGCCTCCTGTTATCCTGTATGACAGGATGTACGACGTCGTTTCACTATATCAGTGTCGAAAAACGATCAAAGTGTTGCAGGGAATGAGAAAAAATGTTGAAATCTTTAATACCAGTATAATGGGAGACAGGGCTCAGGTCAATTGATTTTTCACGTACTTTTCACAAAGAGATCATATCGCTGTCAATCAAGGGGGATATACTTTAGTCACCATCAAACAAACCCATCCAAGACCATAGAACGGAGGCATCGATATGAAACACAATAACGGTAAAAAAGGATTAGCGGTCATCTTAGCGGCGATGATCACGGTATCGCTCGCGGCGTGCGGCAACTCGTCAACCAATACGGACACATCGCAAGAGGAAACGTCGGCAAGCGCGGTCGAGACCGTGACCGGTGAGACGGACGCGGCGACTGAGGCGGCGCAGGACGCGACGCAGGCAGCAACATCGACGAAGCTCAGCGAGAGCGACATCACGATCAACGATACGATCGAGAACAGCGCAGACGGCGAACACGCGATCACCGCGGACGGTGAGACGGCATCCTACAGCAATACAAAGGTCGTCAAAACCGGCGACAGTGACAGCGGCGACGAGGCGGATTTTTACGGCGATAACGCGGCGATCTTTGCGACGAACAGCGGGAACCTCACCCTGAAAGACATGGTCGTCGACACCGACGGCACACACGCGAACGGCGTTTTCAGCTACGGTGAGGGAACGGTCGTGAACATCAGCGACAGCTACATCAAGACGAGCGGTAACTGCTCGGGCGGCTTGATGACCACGGGCGGCGGCACGATGAACGCGAATAATCTGACCATCGAGACCTCCGGCAACTCGTCGGCGGCGATCCGATCCGACCGCGGCGGCGG
>OMTA01000223.1 GCA_900313895.1 uncultured Eubacteriales bacterium
GAACCGGAGGGTGTGCTTTTGGAAGAGGAATTTCCGTCGGCGGAGCCTGTTCCGGAGGATTTTGAAGATTCTTTTGATGAGGAAGCTGCGGATGAAGCGCTCTTATCCTTAGAATCAGAGGGGGGTAAAAGCGGGAGCTCGCCTTCATCCTCATCAACGGCCGCAGAGGTAGCAGAGGTTTCGGCGTCGTCCTTGCTGTCCCGATCATCCTTCGGGCTGCAGGCAGTAAGCGCAGCAGCCGACATCAATGACGCCGCCAAAAGCAGGATCATTATTTTTTTCATTATAGTTTCAATCCTCGCTCTTTTGCACAATTATAAACCAAAAACCTGTAAACAGTTTTCTGTCCGCAGATGAACCGTCATCCGTTTTTCGGAGGGTTCAGCGGCGTTTCATCCTCTTCGATAGGAGAGGTCATGACAACATCTTCTGTCGTAAACTTGATGATCTCCATCTCCGATAATTCATAACGTTCTTTTTTTCATTTAGATATCCTCCTCAAAGTGAGTAATATATTGTCAAAGAGATACATAACATACCTATTCTACTCTATATTAGCATACTATTATAAAAAAAGCCAGACTTGCAGAAAAACAAAACACACAAATTATCGTATGATATTTTGTTTAATTTGACGGATTCGATTACAAACGTAATCTGTCTGAAAGGTGGCGGGACATCTTGGGAGTCTCCCCGTTGGGGAGGCTTGCGGACGATCGGTGATCGTCCCTACGGGTAGGTGGGTGTGCTTCGCTTGCAGACGGGATTTAGCAGATAGGTTACGGGAGGACACAAGGCCCTCCCCTACGATAAACGCAGGATTTGCTTCGCGGGTGCGCGGAATTTGGAGGAAAGGTAACGGACGATCGATGATCGTCCCTACGATATGATGATTATTATAATTCTCTATTCGCCGTCCCGATAAAAAAAGAAGCCGACAGGGATCCTGTCGGCTTCTGCGCTATGGGATTAATTACTTGTTGACAGCTTCCTTGAATGCCTTGCCTGCTTTGAAAGCGGGAACCTTGGAAGCAGGGATCTCGATCTTGGCGTTGGTTCTGGGATCTACGCCTGTACGAGCATTTCTCTCTCTTCTCTCGAAGGTACCGAAACCGACAATCTGGATCTTGTCGCCGGCAGCGATGGTCTCAACGATGGTGTCGAAGGTAGCGGCTACAGCAGCCTCAGCGTCCTTCTTAGAGATAGCAGCCTTTTCAGCTACAGCAGCAATGAGTTCTGTCTTTTTCATTTTAGTTTCCTCCAAAAAATTTTTCGGCTTTTAGCCGTCATTTATTTAACTTCTTCCCAGAGGGAATCAATTAATGGCATCGGTGCGGTTTTCATATCGATCCCGCGCGCGGCGGCGAGGGCTTCGACATTCCGAAAACGCTTAGCGAATTTATCGGTCGAGCGTGTCAGGGCTTCCTCGGCGTCAACATCGAGGAATCGCGCGGTGTTGACGACGCTGAACAGCAGGTCGCCGAGCTCTTCCTCCTGCTTTTTCTTATCGGAAGAAGCGATCGCGTCGCGCAGCTCGGACAGCTCTTCCTCGACCTTCTTTGAGGCGTCGGCGGTATCCTTGAAATCCATGCCGGATTTTGCGGAGCGCTTCTGAACCTTTTGGGCGCGCATCAAAGCGGGTAAGGATCGCGGAACATCATCGACGGAATCGGCGATCTTTTTCTGGGACTTCGACTGCATTTTGATCGCGTCCCAGTTGCGGAGAACTTCGTCGGGAGTCTCGGCGTTAACGTTGCCGAAAACATGGGGATGACGGAGGATGAGCTTTTTGCAGACCTCGTCGCAGACATCGTCAAAATTGAAACGACCTGCTTCCTCCTCCATCAGCGAGTGGAAGATCACCTGCATCAGGACATCGCCGAGCTCTTCGCGCATGAGATCGTAGTCGGACTTATCGATCGCGTCGACGACCTCGTAGGTCTCTTCAATAAAGTTTTTGCGGATGCTCTCGTGCGTCTGGACTCTGTCCCACGGACAGCCGTCGGGCGCGTGGAGAAGACGCATGATCTCCAGCAAATCGGAAATAGTATATGTTTCCTTGAACTGAAAATCCATTTTTGCCTCCCAAAAAGCGCAGTTTTCCACTTGTATAGACTATATTACCTGATTAAATGCAGTTTTGCAAGGATTGTTACAATATTTTTACCTTTTGGCAGCATCTCGATTTCTTCCCTGCTGAAGGTCTTGAGCAGCATCAGTACAACGACATAGACGATGACGGCGATGATGATCGAGATAACAAGAGAGATCAGGTTGCCGGCAAACAGACTGCACAGCTTGTATACGCCGAACACGACTGCGGCGCAGAACACCGCGGAGATCAGCGGCTTTAAGATCGTATTGATGAAATCGGGCTTGACCTTGGCGTGTTTGACCAGAAGGTACATACCGACGATAAAGACAAAGGTAAACGCGACCAATGAACCGACTGCGGCACCGGTGACGTTCAGCTCGACGATGCTGACGAGCAGATAGTTGACGGCGATCTTGATGACCAGTGCGATCGAGGTCAAAATCAGCGGCAGGTGAACCTTGCCGAGACTCTGGAGCATACTCATGATCGGGGTGGACGCCGCTACGACGATACAGGAGAAGCCCATGATCTGAAGGATCGAGGTAGAAACATCCGCCTCAAAGCCGCTGCCGTAGAGCAGGGTGATGATGGGTCTGGAGATCGCGAACATCGAAAGTCCCGCGGGAAGGGTGAACATCATCGTCAGCTTCAATACGGTATTGATACTCCGGCGCAGCTCGTTTTTATCGCCGGACGCATAGGCTGCGGTGACGTTCGGAAGCGCGGAGGTGCCGAACACCTGGGTGACCGTGGTGACAAGCTGCATCAGCGGCAGAGCGAGTGAGAAGCAGCCCCACAAGGAGGTATGGAAGGTGATCTCGCTGCCGTCGACGGGCCGGATCATCTTGCTGATCTC
>OMTA01000128.1 GCA_900313895.1 uncultured Eubacteriales bacterium
ATTCATCAGCAGATAGCCGAAAGCCAGCGCCCCGACGGAGATCATAGCTATGGCCGCGTCTCCCTTGATGCGCGTGTTCTGGCCGGTCCTGAGCAGCAGGACCGCGCAGATCACAGTCACCGGCAGCACCAGAGCCATCTGATTGGTCATTTTAAGAACGCTCGCCACGGCCATGGCTCCGAAGGCCACGTGGGACAACCCGTCCCCGATGAAAGATAAGCGTTTAAGCACCAGCGTTACGCCGAGCAGCGAAAGCGTCAGAATGCGATTGGTATAGCCGAAGATCGCCATCAAAACGACCACGCCGATCGATATATAAAACAGGATCGTACCAACCTTGCCGTACCACGCGGATTTCGGCGGAACAATACCGTGTTTGACGACCAGCACACCGCCGGTGATCATCAGAATATCCTTCAAAACCATGACCGCCATCAAAGGAAGCGTGAAAGGCTCGATCAATACGATACAAAAGCCCGCCGCGAGCAGCGTCAGCTTATCCGCCAGTGGATCGATGATCTTGCCAAACTCCGATTCCATATGATACTTGCGCGCGATCAAACCGTCAAAGCAATCCGACAAGCCCGAGATCGCAAAGGTGATCGTCGCGGCAACATACATTTTCGCGACAAAAAACGCGACAAAAGGCGTGATCAGGATCACCCGAAAAAACGAGATCGCGTTAGGGATCGTCATCAGATCCCTCGTGATCAGTTCTTTTTTATCGATCTCCTTGATATTCACTTCATTATTCATACTATCATTCCTCACTTACCCATTTCCAAACTATTTATATCAGATATTCAGCCATGATGCAAACCAGGTGAATAGATTTCCTTCATAAAAATGCTTAAATACAAACGAGCTGTCGATCGTCGATTCCTGTAACAGATAGATATCCGTCGTGATCTGCGGCAAAAGCAATTTGAGCAGATACGCAAGCATACTGACCAGTAAAAACGCCTCGACCGCGCCCGCAACGCCGCCCAAAACGGCATTGATCTGTTTGATCACAGGAAAGCGAAAGACTTTCAGCAGTATCGGTGTCACCAGCTTGGTCAGCAGAATATAAAAGACCAGGAACAGAATCAGCGTCAGAAAAAACGAAAGGATTCCGATGATGATCGGCTCCAGAACCGATTCCGCGGTTTCTCCCGCGTTGGCGGCGACATTCTCGATCGGACCGGTCATCTGATTACCGACCCACGATTTGACGCCATCCTCCAGACCGAGCCCCAAAACATCATAAGAGCTCAAATCAAGATTATTGATCGCGCTGTTGAGCTGATCGGTGCTGAACGCGGTGACTTTATCGACGACCATATTATGGATGTTATCTTTAAGGATATTTTGAAATATCAGAACCGACAGCCATTTACCGATAAAGGTTGCGCCGGTATAAGCGACAAAGGACATCAAAAGTCCCGCCAGCGTTCTCGCCAAGCCCTTGCGGATACCGATAAAGATAAACAGCCCGAATATCACGAATAGAATAATGTCATATACCATAAAACACCTCAAATTTTGATCGTGCTGATCTCATTGGTATCTAAAACATATGCGTCATTCGATGTATACAGCACAACTGCTCTCGGCTCCGTCGTCATCTCCTGTTCAGAGATCTTCTGACCGTCCTTCGAATAGAGATAAATCATATCCGGTGTCAGCAGAGCGATCCTGCCCTTGAATGTAGAGATATACTTCACGATATAATCCGTTTCAAACGAATCAGCGATCGAACCGTCATTTTTGAAAGAGTATATCTCACACTTACGTCCGTCGCCGGAGCGAGAAAGCGAAACCGCAAACGTACTTGTATCACGGTTGAAGTTATAGCAGGTCAAATGCTTTCCTTCATATTCCATGACCTTGATATCGCCGTTTTTCGTATTGACACCGCAGGCGGCGCCGTTACCGACGGCACAAGCGTATGTATCATCCAAAAACCGGACATCATAAAAGATGTTTTCTTCCACCTCGCCCTGATATGCCGGCTTATCCTTGGTGAAATCCAGCACATAGATCGAAGAGACCTCCGCGCCGTTGAGCGCGGACAATCCCGTTACCACAGCGCCTTTGCCGTTAGGAGCGATACTGACCGCGGTCACATAATAATCGGCAAAGGAATAGCCGTATATCTTCTCGTTATCTTTATCAAACACCTGCATTTTAGACAGATATCCGTTGCTGGTGGTAACGATCGCGTAATCGCCTTTTTGATTGATATCCGCCGTGACGATACGTTCCTCCGCCTCACCGGTATACAGGATCTTTTCGTAATCGTTGATCTGAAAACCGGTCGCGCCGAGGCTGTAGATCAGCGCGTATTGATCGGAGGCTTTTAATACCGGGTTCAAAAAGCCGTGCTGCGCGGAATATTCGAACCGTCCGTAGTTGTTGACGATTTGCAGCTTGGTATCGGACGCGTAACACACATCCTGTCCCATGCGGGTAAAGTTGCCGATATCGACATTCTCGCCCTGAACGCTGACAGGAAAGCTCTCTTCGCTCTTTTGGTTCAGAATACCGTATTTCACATAATTGCGGATATTATGCCACGACAGCTTATCCGTACCCGCAAAGATAAAGACAGCGACAAAAACAAGAACAACGATCAGCAAAACGGCGATGATCGCCTTTTTATGCGATTTGCGCTGCTTTTTCGGTCTTGATTCCTCGCGTTCCTCCAGCGGCATATCCTCATAGGAAAGAACCTCGCGATCGGAGTGTTTCTCGCGCTTTTTCTGCTTTTTCATCAGCTTTTCGAGCTTTTTTTCGTTCTTTTCCTTAAGGCGTTCCTCACGCTTTTTTTCTCTGTCAGAATCTTTTGACTTGTTTTTCTCTTTTTTTCTTTTCTTTTTATCGGATTGAGATTCTTTCTCGATGATCTTCGTATTATCCTCGGAAGATTTCATCTCAGTGCGCTCATTCTCTTCATAGAGCGTATCGATATCCTCTTCGATATCTTCCTTGATGTTCGCTTCCTTCAGATCGATGATCTTTGTCTTTTCCTGTTTTTCGTCGATGAATCTGTTTCCTTGTTTATCCATATTTTCACCCTGATTATTGTGAATATGTATACGGGCAAAGCCCGGTCGTTTCAATCAATAGAACACCTTGTTCAGATACAATCCGCAGGCGGGAGCCGTCGGGCCTGCTGACTTACGATTTTCTGCGGCGATGATCTCAGCGATCTTATTTACGGGGATCCTGCCCTGATTGACCGCGAGCAGCGTACCGACCATGATGCGCACCATATTGTACAAAAAGCCGTCCGCCGCGACCGTGAAGTTCACCAGCTCGCCGTCACGCTCGACCCTGCAATACTTGACCGTGCGGACAAAATCGCCTTTCTCGCGCTTGTCCAGCGTGCAGAATGAGGAAAAATCATGCGCGCCGACATATGCCTGCGCCTCACGGTTGAGCATTTCGACGTCCATATCATATCGGTAATGCAGCGCCATCTCATGCAAAAACGGATTGCGCACCCTGCTGTTCCAGATCTTGTAGACATACTCCTTACCCTTGCAGGAATACCGCGCGTGAAAATCATCGGGTACATCCTCGACCTTGAGCACAGCGACGTCATCCGGCAGATAGCGGTTCATCGCGAGCATCAGATGATCGTTAGTGATCGGATGGGCGATCTTCATCGATACGCAGTACATATTGGCGTGAACGCCGCTGTCCGTCCGCGAACAACCCTTGATATCCGGCCGCTCGTGGATGATCTCGAACAAAGCATTCTGAAAGACCTCCTGTACCGTCAAAGCGTTATCCTGGATCTGCCAACCATGCAGGCGATTTCCCTTATATGCGATTGTCAAGAGCAGATTTCTCAGTGGATCTGCGGCAGAAAGATGTTGCATAATACCACTCCGGCGATCACAAGCAGACTGATCAGCATACTCAGATAATCGCGTTTTTGCAGTTTCAATTGTTTCATACGGGTTCTGCCGTCGCCGCCCTGATAACAGCGGCATTCCATCGCGACCGCCAGTTCATAAGCGCGTCGGAAGGAGGATACAAACAGCGGTACCAGTATGGGAATCAGCGCTTTTGCGCGGGCGACCAGATTGCCGCTTTCCATATCCGCGCCGCGCGCCTTCTGCGCCGCCATGATCTTGTCGGTTTCTTCAAGGAGCGTCGGAACGAACCGCAGCGCGATCGTCATCATCATCGCGATCTCGTGCACCTTGATGTGAAAGACCTTCAAGGGCTTCATCAACCGTTCCAAAGCGTCGGTCAGATCGTTGGGCGAGGTCGTAAAGGTCAGCGCGGAGCTGAACAGGATCAGGCATACGATGCGAACACATACAAAGATCGCGTTATAGATGCCCTCAAGAGTCACTCTGAAGATCCACCATTCAAAGATCGGCTCACCCTGACCGTAGAACAGGTTCAAAAGCGAGGTGATGACCACGATGATGATGATCACCTTCAGGCTTTTCAGGTACATTTTGAGAGGAACCCTGCTCATGAGAACGATCGCGACCACTAACGCGCCAACGACCGCCAGCGAATAAAAATTGAACGTGCAGAAGGTCAGAACGATGAACGCGATCAGGCTGACGATCTTCAGTCGGGGGTCGAGTCGGTGCAATACAGAGTCACAGGGGAAGTATTGACCGAGAGTAACATCTCTCATAGTCTCCCCTCCTTTTTCAGGTACTCCGTGATCTCCATCACCGCTTTATCGACCGTCAGAACGCCCTTTTCAAGCGGAACGCCCATATCGATCAGCGTATCGATGATCGAGGTGATCTGCGGGACGCGCAAGCCCATTTTGCTCAGCTCATCCCCGCGAGAGAAGATATTTTGTGATGTGTCGAACATTTGAAGCCGCGCGTGATCCATCACCATAACGCGGTCACAGACGGTCGCCACATCCTCCATGGAATGAGAGACCAGGATTATGGTGATGTTCTCTTCGTCATGCAGTTTTTTCACCAGACCGAGGATCTCTTCCCTTCCTTCCGGATCCAGACCGGCAGTAGGTTCATCCAGCAGAATGA
>OMTA01000150.1 GCA_900313895.1 uncultured Eubacteriales bacterium
GTGAGGATCTTGGCGATGATGCCGTTAAAGCCGTCCTGGCAGGTAAAGTCGTAATCGTTGTTGTTGTCCGTGTGGACCATCAGCGACAGATCCACTCCGTCGAAATAGCCCCGGCGCATGAATTCCGGCTTACCGCCCAGGTATTTGATCTTTCCCTCGTCGATGAGTCCCTTGCGGAATTCCAGCTGGATCATCTCTTCCGCCGGGACCAGCATAAGACGGATCTTGCCGCAGAGACCGTCCAGAGCGCCGGGCTCGGACAGGGCTGCGGCGATGCCGACCATCTCCGCGCACTGGCAGTTGTGACCGCAGCAGTGCGTCATGCCGTTGACGGATTCCGGGTGATTCGCGATGTCCAGCGCATCCAGTTCGCCCATGATGGCCAGGCAGGGACCGGGTCTTCCTGTGTCGATGTCTACATAGAATCCGGGAATATCCCCCGCTTCCACAGGCTCATACCCGTAGGAGCGGAATTTCTCCAGCAGATACGCGTTCGTCTGCCACTCGGTGTAGCCTACTTCCGGATGCTGCCAGATCCAGCGCTCCGCGTCTAAGATGTCCTGTCTGTACTTGTCTACGTTTTTTACGATCTGCTGCTGTCTGGGTGTCATGGTATGCCTACTTTCTTGCGTTGCTCATCATGAGCTTTAAACGGTTTTCCTGGTTGATGCGGGATGCACCGGGGTCAAAGTCGATGGCTACGATGTTGGCGTCCGGATAGCACGCCTTGATCGGCCGCATCATGCCCTTGCCCACGATGTGGTTCGGCAGACAGCCGAAAGGCTGGCAGCAAACGATGTTGGAGACGCCCATCTCACACAGTTCAAGCATTTCCGACGTGAGAAGCCATCCTTCTCCCATCTTCATACCCATGCCCACGCAGTGGTGTTCCTTCGCCAGCTCCAGCAGATGTTTGTAGCTGGAGAACCCGTAGAACACGCCGCGCTCGCGGATGATCTCGTTTAAGTCGTTCTTCTTCTTTTCGAAATAGTCGCAGACGATCTTCCAGATGAGCCTGGAATCGCTGCGCATGCCGTAGAGTTCGAAGTCCAGGCGGTTGTTGTAGACGCAGTAGTACATGAAGTCCAGCAGTCCCGGAACGATATATTTGCCGCTTAGGTCAACGACATTATCGCCGTCATAAACGCCCAAGCCCGCGATCAGTCCGCCGCAGAGGGCGATGTCTTTTTCTTCGAGCTTCTCGGTAAAGACATTCAGCACCTTTGCGCCTTTCAGTATCAGATCGGGTTTTTCGCGCCCCATGGCGACGTCAATCAAACGTTTCAACATCGTATTCACCACGCATCTTTGTTATCGTAAAAAACAGATCCTATCAAATATTTATTATATCATAAAGTTTTGCTGAATACAACTTATATACCGATATTCAGTCTAACTCTTTTCAAAAAAACAGGAGCACATCATGTGCCCCTGAAATCGTGCTAATTCATATAGTATATCGAATAGCCGTTTTCGGTTAGTTTGACAGTATCCGATTCTGAATCTTTATTGTTATAGGTAAGGGTATATGTCATGGTTCCGGTTGTTGTATCGACCTTGTATCGGAATTGATAATGATCGATATTCCACCAATTTGTGTGAACCAGCTTCAATTGTACGACCTGCCGGTTGATCGGAAAGGTGAAGGTATACATACCGTATTCGTTTGCTCTGACAGAGTATTTATCAGAGCCGGAATGATGAACCTCCTGACGACCGTTATCATCAACACATTCCACTTGTGTGCTGTCAGGTTGAGCAGATTCTCCGTCAACGATGCCTTCGATGGTAACGGTGATCCTGTCGCCAAAATAGATGCGAGATAATAAGCCGTTTTGCTTTTCTGCATAATACAGGATAACCGCTACGACCAATAAGCAGCATAGGACAATGAGGCTGATTTTTATGGGCTTTTTCATGGAATCCTCCTTCTGAAATGTGATATTAATGGTGCGAGCGCTCATAACAGATTAATGCTTTGTCTTTTGAAAAAAGTAGGGTCCTAAAAATTCTTCGTGCGTTTTGCAGTAACAAATCCGTTATGAACACTCATGCTGTTTGTCATAGCGAGTGACGTACGCTTTTACAGTTGATAATCGTCTGCCTCGTCTTAGGATCGCCCGGCGCATGACATAGGCACGATCTGCGCTCTCCCTAGGATCAGTCCGCCGCAGAGGGCGACGTCTTTTTCTTCGAGCTTCTCGGTAAAGACATTCAGCACCTTTGCGCCTTTCAGTATCAGATCGGGTTTTTTCGCGCCCTATGGCAACATTGATCAATCGTTTCATCATAATATTCACCTTGTTTTGAGTGGATATGTTGTCAATTCTCTTTCTATCGATTTATTATATCATAGTTAGCCGATAAAAACAACCGAACAAAGGTGAAGTTATAAAAAAAGCTGACTTAATGCCGGATTAATTCGCAAAGATAAAATTAGATATTGACAATCGAAAAGAAAAATGCTATAATTCGACTGTTCGATATGCGAGTGTGCTGGAATAGGCAGACAGGCACGTTTGAGGGGCGTGTGTCTTTGACGTACGGGTTCAAGTCCCGTCACTCGCACCATTGATAAAGGGATATATCCACTCGGGATATATCCCTTTATCAATTTTACAAAACAGTGCAAGGGACGGGACTTGAAGGCGACCGTGCCGAGGATAAAGCGCGAAGTCGCTGAAATCCGAAGGTAAAAATGATTCGGTGAATCATTTTTAGGGAGAGCGCAGATAGGCGGTATGACAGGAGGTGACGATCCGAAGACGAGATCGCGCCTACCTACAGATACAACATACGTCACTCGCGTCATAATAAAGTATTTGCAAGTGACGGGACTTGAAAGCCCGTTAAGAAAACAGTCCGGCGGACTGTTTTTAGGGCGTGACGCTGATAATAGTTTAGACATGAGCAGCGTGCAAAAGACGAAATCTTATTTGCCTACATCTTCAGCGTAGTCACTCGCACCATCAGTTTTTCTTTCAATAGCGGGACTTGAAGGCGACCGTGACGAGGATAAAGCGCGAAGTCGCTGATACCATCCCACTTTGTATTGACGTTCAGAACAACCGTATGGTATACTGTATTTGTTAATTCTTGGCGATATCGTCTGTCGAAAATACCGCATGACGATATCTCAACTTGTATATATCATACTCAGAAAGAAGGAAATATCATGAAGAATCGTATCACAAAAGCTCTCAGCGTTATTCTCGCAGTTTTGATTCTTGCTTCACTTGCGCTTCTTGCCGGTTGCGGCGATGATAAAGCGAAGACCGAGGCTACCTCCGCGACAAAGGCTGTCGCGCCGACGACTGCTACCGCTGCGCCTACACAGGCTCCTACAGCCGCGCTTAATACTTCGCCGGATGAGGAAGATGTACAGAGCACCGACTCCGACGATGATGACAGCGATGGCTACATCGACGAGGAAACAGCGATCGCAAACGTCAGACAGCTTGCCGGCTCGGGCGCGCAGATCATCAGCACCGAAAAGGGCTACAGCCCCGATGGCATAAAAGCGTGGATTATCGTAGTTGCTCCCGTAACGACCGGCGACGGTCCGGAGACCGTTACTTATTACTCCGGCAATCAGTTCTGTTATCCTGAGAATACGAGCGACAGCACTCAGAGCGACGACAGCGACGACGGCTATATTGATGAAGCGACCGCGATCGCAAATGTCAAGCAGCTTGCCGGTACCGGCGCGCAGATCGTCAGCACCGAAAAAGGCTACAGCCCCGACGGCATCAAGGCGTGGGTCGTTGTTGTCGCTCCCGTAACGACGGAGGATGGCCCCGATACGGTCACCTATTATTCAGGAGAGCAGTTCTGTTATCCTGCCGGCAACTGATAGAATTCCGGTATAATATGATAAGCGTCGGGCGTGATGATCCCCGGCGCTTTTTTGTGAGAGCTAAGCGGAGTTTATCCGGTTTTATGCTTGAATGTCATCATCGCCTGTGTTATAATACGTGTGATTATATAGCCGTTACGATATGGCGGACGAAGAGGTAATATATGTATCATGTATCTTTCCCGGGACTCGGGATCAATAATCTGGAGATCAACCGTGTAGCGTTCTCAATCGGTTCGTTCAACGTCTACTGGTACGGCGTTGTGATCGCGACAGGACTGCTTTTGGCGGTGATTTATGCTTATGTCAATGCCGACAGATACGGCGTTGACCGCAACAAGCTGTTTGACTGCGTCATCGTCGGTATCATCACGGCGGTCATCGGTGCGCGTGTGTATTATATCGCGTTTTATTCGGGTGACTGGAGCACGTTTTTTGATATCCGTGACGGCGGGATCGCGATCTACGGCGCGATCATCGGCGCTTTGATCGGCGGTCTGACGATGGCGAAGATCCGCAAGCATCCGTTTTTGCCGCT
>OMTA01000129.1 GCA_900313895.1 uncultured Eubacteriales bacterium
CACCAAGGCCTTCCCCGATCCGATCGACGCTCCGATCGACACCGAGGTTTTCGCTGCGGGCGAGATCCCGGACGACAGAATGGGTCTGGATATCGGCCCCAAGACACAGGCTCTGTATGCGGAGGCTGTCAAGTCCGCTAAGACCGTTGTATGGAACGGCCCGATGGGCGTTTTTGAGAACCCGATCCTTGCTGAGGGTACCATCGCTGTCGCGAAGGCGCTGGCTGAGACCGACGCTACCACCATCATCGGCGGCGGCGACTCTGCGGCGGCTGTTGTCAACCTCGGCTTTGCTGACAAGATGAGCCACATCTCCACCGGCGGCGGCGCCTCGCTCGAGTATCTCGAGGGTAAGGTTCTGCCCGGTATCGCGGCTATCGCTGACAAAAACTAATCAACTATCCGGAGGGCGGCTGACCGTCGCCCTCCATTATTCATATGAAAGGAAGTTTACTATGATACTTGACGCTTTAACAAAAGGCATGAGAAAAACCATTATCGCAGGCAACTGGAAGATGAACAAGACTCCCTCCGAGGCTAAGGCTCTCTTAGAGGAGATCGCGCCTCTGGTCAAGGACGCGAAGTGCGAGGTCGTCGCCTGTGTTCCCTATGTTGATCTTGCGACCGCTGTTGAAGCCACCAAGGGCACCAACATCAAGATCGGCGCTGAGAACTGCCACTGGGAGGAAAAAGGCGCTTACACCGGCGAGATCAGCACAGGTATGCTCAAGGAGATCGGCGTAGAATATGTCGTTATCGGTCACTCTGAGCGCAGACAGTACTTCGGCGAGACCGACGAGACCGTCAACAAGAGAACAAAGGCGGCTCTCGCGGCAGGCCTCAAGCCCATCGTCTGTGTGGGCGAGCTGCTGTGGGAGCGCGAGTGCAATATCACTAACGAGGTCATCGCTCGCCAGATCAAGCTCGATCTGTGGGATGTTACACCGGAAGAAATGGCTAACGTCGTCATCGCTTACGAGCCCGTATGGGCGATCGGAACCGGTAAGACCGCTACCGCCGAGCAGGCGGAGGAGGTCTGCGGCTTTATCCGTTCCTGCTTAAAGGAGATGTTTGGGCTGGAGGTTGCCGCTGCGGTTACCATCCAGTACGGCGGCTCTATGAATGACCAGAATGCGGCCGAGCTTTTGAAGAAGCCCAATGTTGACGGCGGTTTGATCGGCGGCGCTTCCTTAGTTGCGGAAAAATTTGCCGCGATCGTTGCGGCGACCGCGCTTGAATACTGATATAACGGCTTCCTGATGGGAGGAGCAAGCCCCTCCCCTACAAGCCTACATAGAGAGGAACACTATATGAAAAAACCTGTAGCATTAATTATTATGGACGGCTTCGGCATTGCGCCCAAGTACGGCAACGCGATCACCTATGCGCGCACGCCGTATCTTGATCAGCTGTTCTTCAAAAACCCGGTTACCATGATCGGCGCGTCGGGTCTTGACGTCGGTCTGCCCCACGGCCAGATGGGTAACAGCGAGGTCGGTCATACCAACATCGGTGCGGGACGCATCGTGTATCAGGAGCTGACCCGCATCACCAAGGCGATCGAGGACGGCGATTTCTTTGAGAATGAGGCGCTGTGCAAGGCGGTCGACAACGCGATCAAAAACAACAGCTCGCTGCATCTCTTCGGTCTGCTCTCCCCCGGCGGCGTTCACAGCCATGACACCCATATGTACGGCATCCTTGAGCTTGCGAAGCGCAAGGGGCTGGAGAAGGTATACATCCACGCGTTCCTCGACGGCCGTGATGTTCCGCCCTCCAGCGCGAAGGAATATGTCGCGAACGCTGTCGCAAAATGCGAGGAGATCGGCGTAGGCAGGATCGCTACCGTCATGGGTCGCTACTACGCGATGGATCGTGACAATCGCTGGGAGCGCGTTGAGAAAGCCTATGCCGCGATCGTTTACGGCGAGGGCGTCAAGGAGGCGGATCCCGTTGAGGCTGTCCAGAACTCCTATGACAACGGCGTGACCGATGAATTTATGATCCCCGCGGTCATCGACGGCGGCGACACCGTCAAAGAGGGCGACTCGGTCATCTTCTACAACTTCCGTCCCGACCGCGCGCGTGAGATCACCCGCACGCTGGTCGATCCCGATTTCGACGGCTTTGAGCGCAAAAACGGCTTCTTCCCGCTGACCTATGTCTGCATGACGCAGTATGACGCGACCATGCCGAATGTGGAGGTTGCCTTTAAACCCCAGACGCTCGTCAACACCATGGGCGAATATATGAGTAAGCTCGGCAAAACACAGCTGAGGATCGCCGAGACCGAAAAATACGCGCACGTCACCTTCTTCTATAACGGCGGCGTTGAGAAGCAGTACGAGGGCGAGGACAGGATCCTTGTCAAGTCTCCTGCTGTCGCGACCTATGATATGCAGCCGCATATGAGCGCGTACGAGGTCACCGAAAAGTGTGTTGACGCGATCAAGAGCGGCAAGTATGACATGGTCATCCTGAACTTTGCCAACTGCGATATGGTCGGTCATACCGGCGTATTCGAGGCGGCTGTCAAGGCGGTCGAAGCGGTTGACTGGGGCGTTAAGAAGGTCAGCGACGCGATCGCCGAGATGGGCGGCGTGACCTGTATCACCGCCGACCACGGCAACGCCGATCGCATGATCGACAAGGATGGCACGCCCTTTACCGCGCATACCACCAACCCGGTTCCGTTCTGCGTCGTCGGTTATCCCGAGTGCAAGGAGCTCAGGGCGGGCGGCGTTCTCGCGGATATCGCGCCCACCATGCTGGACATCATGGGCATCGAACAGCCCGCGGAGATGACCGGTAAGAGCATGATCATTCGGTAACGCGTTACTTTTTTCGCCTTTTGCAAAGTTAGCTTTTAACGAAAGCTCTGTAACGGCGGGATATTCGTTTGATTGATTATCTGACCGTCTTATACTAATGCATCATGATAAAAGCCCTCTCATGAACGAGAGGGCTTTTTGTGTTATTGCAGCTTATCGCAGAAGGCTTTGATCTTTGCTTCGTTCTCGTCGGAGGGCTTCTCCTTCGGGTTGATCAGGATCATCTGTGCTGAAAGGGTATCGGTTCCGACTTCCGCCTTGATCTTCTCGAACGCTTTTTCCGCGTCGCCTCCGGCGCAGCAGATGAATACGGAGATCGACTTACCGCTGAGCTTATCCCTGTTCTCTTTGATAAAGCTCTTGATCGGAGGCGTCATCGTGCCCGCCCATAGAGGGGTGCCGATGACGATCGCGTCGTAATCGGCGTCAAAGCGATAGGGCTGCAGGGCGGGGGTATCGCCCATCACGGCGCTTTTGCCGCCCCACAAGAACTTTTTGAAGCCCTTGGAGGGGTACTCCTTGACGGGTTCGATTCGGATCAGATCCGCGCCGGTCTGCCGGGCGATCTTCTCCGCTGTCTGCCGGGTATTGCCGCTCATGGAATAGTAAACTACTGCTGTTTTCATATGATCACCTGTATCGTTATCTTCTCATTCAAAATAGAAAATATCCTCAAATTGTTTATCCAGCGCGATACAGAGGATCAGCGCGAGCTTTGCCGTCGGATTGAACTGTCCGGTCTCTATCGAGCTGATCGTATTGCGCGATACGCCGACCATTCCCGCCAGATCGCTCTGAGAGAGCTTTTTTTCCTTGCGGATCATGGCGAGGCGGTTCTTCAATATCAGCTTATCATCCATTACGGCATCACCCCGCAGAGCTGAAGGATCCAGCACGCCAGCATCGACAGCGCCAATAATCCCCACATGATCGCGACGATCAGCTCGTGACGCTTACGCAGCTTCAGATACTTGGTCAAAAACGCGACAAACGCCATTGTGAACAAGACAAAATCCATGCCGCGGTTGACGTAGCCCAATACGAATCCGTTGACGATATCGACGATGATGACCAACAGCACCGCGACAAAATATGCGGCGCGCGTACCGGTCTTTTGGGCTTCGATATCGGCATAGTCTTTGCCGCTGTTCTCCTCCTGTGCCTTTTTCAATATTTCTTCTCTGTTCATGAAATCATCTCCTTGCCAAGTTTTGTTGTCATTATGATAACACTGCCAAGTTTACTTGTCAATAGTTTTTGCAAAGTTTTCTTGTCATTTTTTTGAAGAGCGGTCGGCACATACAAAAACACCCCATCTTGCGATGGGGTGTTCGTCTATAAAGGCTTTATCAATAGGAGATTGCACAAGCGCAGGAGCGCCTCTCCTATCGTAAATCACGGATTATTCGTCAGCCTTGGCTGCTTCGATGACCTTCTGGGCTACCTGAGCGGGAGCGTCCTCGTAGCGCTCGAAGGTGAAGGTGAAGGTGCCGCGACCCTGGGTGCACTGGCGCATGAAGATGGAGAAATCTGCCATCTCAGCCATGGGAACCTCAGCCTCAACGATCTGCATACCGCCTTCGCCGGCGTTCATGCCGAGAACACGGCCGCGACGCTTGTTGACCTCGCCCATGATGTCGCCCATGTTAGCGTCCGGAACGGTCGCCTTCAGGGTGCCGACCGGCTCGAGCAGCGCGGGCTTCGCCTGCGGGATACCTGCTTTGAACGCGAGCTGCGCGGCAGTCTTGAACGCCATTTCGTTGGAATCGACGGGATGGTACTTACCATCGTAGAGAGTCGCCTTGACGCCGACAACGGGATAGCCCGCGAGAGGACCGGCCTTGATGGAGTCGCGCAGACCCTTTTCAACTGCCGGGAAGAACTGCTTCGGTACGGAACCGCCGACTACGGCGATCTCGAACTCGAGGCCTTCGGAATCGCACGGCTCGAACTTGATCCATACGTCACCGTACTGGCCGGAACCGCCGGACTGTTTCTTGTGCTTACCTTCGACATCGCTCTTGCCGCGGATGGTCTCGCGATAAGCGACCTTCGGCTGCTTGAGCTCGACTTCGACGTTGAACTTCGCCTTGAGCTTTGACACGACAACGTCGAGATGCTGCTCGCCCATGCCGGACACGACCAGCTCCTTGGTCTCGGGATCGCTGATATATTT
>OMTA01000070.1 GCA_900313895.1 uncultured Eubacteriales bacterium
GCAATACTATCGCCGTCAGCTCCAATACGCTCTATCGATTATCTTCCGACCATTTCACCGCGATCAGCGGAACCGGTATCACCGCTCCCATCACCTATTGTTCCGCAAACTGCTTTACCGATGCTTCCGGCAGCGTTTATCGATCCAATAACACTTCCTGCGATCTGCTTTTCCATGTACAAGCGCCTTTCGGTCAATCGACAGCCTGTATCATCGATAGCGTTATCTATTATCCCAACGGTTCTCGGATCAACGGCTATCGCTTATCCTCCGGAGAAATGGTATCCTCCATCACACTGCAACAACCGACTCTCGGGTTATACGCGCACAAAGGCAACGTAGTTGCGGTATCGAACGGCGCTTCAACGAATGTAACAAAGATCCATCCGAACGAGTTTACGGATCTGACACATAAGCAGAGTTCAAATGAAACCTCCGGACAAGCCCCGCAATACAACGCTGATCATACCGGCAATCACACGATCGAAAGCAGCGTCTACCGCATCGATCTCACCGCTTACCATATCAGTCACATCCCGGTCGGAACAACATTCGCTCAACTAAAAAAGAATATCGATCACGAAGGCTATACCGCGCGTCTGTACCGTAACGGCAAGGAGATCAAAAGCGGTAACTGCGGCACAGGAATGACGGTCGTATTCGACAGCGACAGCGCTTCCTATACCTTTGAACTATCGGTCATAGGCGATCTGACAGGCGAAGGTAATGTCAACAGCCGTGATCTGTCAGTGATGATGGAATATCTGATCGATCAAGCGAATCTCGGTGGCGTCTATTATCGATCCGCCGATCTTTCCGACGACGGAGTTATCGATGTCAAAGATCTCGCGTTATTACACAGAAGCATATAAATAATTCCCTGCCTACATTGAACGTAAGCAGGGATTCATTTTATTCCTGATCGGGTGTAGCGGGATTATTGTCCGCGCGATAGAAGTAAGAGCCTTCAAAGTACAGGATACCATCCTTGATGGTGTATTCGGAATGGTGAACGACCGGTTCTTTACCGACCCAGGTGATATTCATTTCCTTGGCTTTCGCGTTTTCAACGGTGTAGGTGCAGTAGCGGCGGATCTCTGTCTTCTCACCCTCGGAGAACGTATAAGAAGCCGTCAGCTCCATGCTGCCGTCGTCGTTGAATAAAAGCGTCTGCTTTGCGTTATCGGAAGAGAATACATTGACCCATTCGCCGGTCAGATCTGCATCTTCCTTAAAATCCTCAGGCAGTTCCAACGGGCTCACCCATTTATCGGATTGCTTCATCACGATATCATCATCGGAAGAGAATGTCATCTCCTGATTACCTCCGATACGCAGACCGGAGATATCGTACTTCATTTTTTCACCCATGGTAAAGCAGCCGATCTTTTCGACGCTCATAGATGAATCGGAGATCATCAAAATCCATTTCGTCGCTATCGGAGTGCCATTTCCAGATCACGCCCTCCGGCTCAGTGATAAAGACAAATCGATAAGCTAAGAATGCGAGCAGTGATGCCGCTACCAGACAAATTGAAATGATAACCGGAACCTGGAGTAACGGTTTCTTTTTCTTTTCGGGCTCAGGCTTATTATCCTCTTCGATCCATCGTGAACCGACGTTTTCGGCAACCTCGGTAGTCTCTTCCAATGTTTCGTCAGTCAAAACCTGAGTTTCATCATTATGATTCATATCTAATCCTCCATTTTTCTTGACGAATAATATGATACTACAACCTAAGGAATAATTCAACAGTTTTTCGCTCGAATTCATAATTTTATCATAATTTATCGATAAATCTGTTGTAACTATATTGTCATTAATCCGATAATATGCTATAGTAAAAGCGGTCATTATTCCAAATACATTTTATAACGGAGGGTGTTAATATGGATTATATGGAACGCTATAACGAGTGGCTTGAAAAAGCGAAAGAAGACGAATCGATCGCGAAAGAGCTTTTGACTGTCAAGGACGATAACGATGCGATCTACGATCGTTTTTATACCACTCTCAAATTCGGCACTGCAGGACTTCGCGGCGTACTCGGCGCAGGTACCAATCGTATGAATATTTATGTCGTACGTCAGGCGACCCAGGGCCTTGCCAATTATATCAAGAACAATATCGGATCGGGCGCTGTCGCGATCACGCATGACTCCCGCATCAATTCCGATGTTTTCATGAACGAAGCGGCGCGCGTTCTTGCGGCGAACGGGCTCAAGGTCTATATCACGACCGAGCTTCAGCCAACTCCCGTGCTGAGCTACCTTGTCCGCAACCTCGGCTGTGTCGCCGGTATCATGGTCACCGCCAGCCACAACCCCGCCAAATATAACGGCTATAAGGTTTACGGCAGCGACGGTTGCCAGATGACCGACGTAGCGGCAGGCATGGTCTATGACGAGATCCAGAAGCTCGATATGTTTGATGATATCAAGCTGTGCGACTTTGATCAGGCGATCAAGGACGGATCGATCGAATATGTCAAAGACAGCGTATATGATACCTATGTTGAAGAAGTTGAAAAGCGTCAGGTCAACGTTGGCGCCTGTAAAGGTTCCGATCTGAACGTCGTCTATACCCCGCTCAACGGCGCGGGCAATAAGCTGGTACGCCGTGTTCTCGGCGAGATCGGCATTGAAAATCTGCATATCGTTAAGGAGCAGGAGCTACCCGACGGCAACTTTACGACCTGCCCCTTCCCTAATCCCGAGCTGAAAGAAGCGCTGCAGAAGGGTCTTGAATTATGCGAAGAGGTCAAAGCAGACCTCCTTCTCGCGACCGACCCCGATTCCGACCGCGTCAGCATTGCTGCGAGAAGAAACGACGGTACCTATCGTCTGTATACCGGCAACGAGATCGGCGCGATGCTCACCGAGTACATTCTCTCTTCCCGCAAGGCGCTCGGAAATCTTCCTGAAAAACCCGTTGTTGTCAAGACCATCGTTACCACCAAGATCGTCAAGGCGATCTGCGACAAATACGGCTGTGAAATGCGCGACTGTCTCACCGGCTTCAAGTATATCGGCGAAATCATCTTAGGACTCGAGAAAAACGGCGAGGATGATCGCTTTGTATTCGGTTTTGAAGAAAGCTGCGGCTATCTCTCCGGCTCCTATGTCCGTGATAAAGACGCCGTTGTCGCTTCTCAGCTGATCTGCGAGATGGCTGCTTACTATAAGAAGCAGGGCAAATCGCTCGTTGATGTCATCGATGGTATTTACGCGGAATACGGCCATTATCTCAACACCACTCTCGACTTCTACTTCGAGGGCGCTGCGGGTATGGATAAGATGAACGAGATCCTCGATTCTCTCAGAAACAACGCTCCGACAGAAATCGCCGGCGAAAAGGTCGTCGCTGTCTCGGATTATCTCACCCATGAGGCGAAGGATCTTCTGACCGGCGCGGTCGAGCACATCGATCTGCCAACCTCAAACGTTCTCGCCTATACCACCGAAAGCGGAAACTGCGCGATCGTCCGTCCCTCCGGCACCGAGCCGAAGATCAAGATCTACATCACCGCGATCGCGAAGAATTTCGACGATGCTCATGTCATCACCGATCAGATCGCTGCAGATATGAAAACCTATCTTGAATAAGCTATAATCCATTCTATTCAGCGGATATCCTGATCGGGTATCCGCTTTTTTCTGCAAAAAAAGAGACAGACCGAAGCCTGTCTCAATCATTATTTATATTATCATCCGAAGTATACGCTGTAATCGCCGTAATTCACGATAACGTGTGTGATATTCCCCATTTCATCAACAAGGATATCAAACTCCGATCCCGTACCGTCATCATAGGTAACAGAAACGATATCGTTCACGATCTCATAACGACCCGTTCTGGTAGAGCCGGACGTGGGATCGATACACATCTCAAAGGTCTTATTGGGAGAAAACGCAATATAACAGCTCTCATAATCCGCGCCGAATACAACGCGAGGAGACGCCTCCGCGCCGGTACGATTATCTACGACAAACTTGACGCTCATGGTATCCGAGATGATCTGCTCATCATACGGAACAGAAGGCTCAACCGTGCCGTCGTACGTCGTCGGGGCTTGTACAGCCTGTGTTTCCTCAGTAAAATCAGCGTCCGTATTTGTTTCAACGTCAGTAGTTTCATCAACGAAAGGCTCGGTGGAACCGTTATCAGGCGTATTATCCTGTGTATCCTGAGAATCGCTGCCGCTATCGACCTCGGAAGCTGTCGAGGAAGACGCGTCCGCCTTTTTCTTATCATTACTGTTTCCCGAGTTAAGGGCAACAACGCCGCCGGAAACTGCAATAATCAAAGCTAATCCAACGATAACCAATACCCTTTTATTCATCTTTTTTCACCTCTTCGGGATTCGCTCCCTTTTCACGAACCATTTTCAAAAGCGTGCTCTGCTTGACCATCTTACCGTTAAAAAAGATATAGTCATCCGTATCCTTAAGCTTCGAGATATCGATCGTCGAAAAATCCGCCTCTTCGATCTGCGGCTTTTCATCGATTTTCTTCTTTTCAGTCTTATCCTTCTGCGTATCCAGTCTGCCCTGACCCGACACCATGCTGAACATTCCGTCATAAATGAAGAATGAAACGATAAACGTGACGATAGACGGAAGCAGCAGCGCCCAAAGCGCGATCACAATGATCAATGCCCACAGTGCGTTTCCCGCAATCAGCATAAAAGTCAGCACGATGCCGAAAAAGACGATCATCGCAAATAACGCAAAAAAGTTGTTCTTGATCTCACCGTAAGACATCAAAAACGAGTTTTTATAAATATAGCGCATCGGCAACTCAAACGTTACTGTCATCAGCGGAAGATAAAACGACGCAAACAGGATGAACAGCACAACGATGATACTGAAAAACAACAACGCGCCGAAGATCCACGACTGCGAGACCAGGTTGATATACAGATTGATCGATAAAAAGCTGATGATAGACGCGATCGAGATCACAAAACCATGTAAAAGAAACGGAAGGAAGTTCTCTTTGATACCGGAAATAAACGTTTGAAAAACGCTGAATGTTTCATCGCCTCTGACGATATTGCGAACTACCTTGACAACGCCCGCGTAAAACGGATAAATAAAGATGATACTCAGCAGGCAGAATACGATATTCGTATTGTGAAACAGCGCGTTGCTCAAAAAATAGAACGCAAAGAAAAACGCCAGTGAAGGAACGGCGAATAACAAATTGGTAAGAAACAGCTTACCGAAATTAGTAAACAGCTTTTCGATAAGAATCTCAAATCTTAACTTCTTTCTTTCCATAAACCCCTCAACGATACAGACACAGGCCTCTATCAAAACTCAAAATGATTTGCAAATAAAATCCAAAGGAGCATATCAGCGACCGCACAAGCTCCCGCGGATAAAAAGACAAACGCACTTTTTTTCAAAAAGTCCTTCAAGCCGCGCGCTAAAACCGTGTGATCCACGTTATCAAATACAGACAACTGCATGAATCGTCTTGAAAGCCTGAAAGAGATCTTTGAATAAAAGGCAAGTGTGAATAAAAACAAAACCGTACCCGGCAGGACGATCAAAATATAAAAGCCGATACCGGATGCTTTATAGAGTGAAAAAATGACGGCGGAGGACAATCCGACAGAATACCCCTTGACCGTAGCCAGGAAAGGGATAACGGAAAAGCCCCAAACCGATAACGCGCATAAAAATGTGATAAAGATAAACAGAAAATAGGACACAAAGCACGAGAGAAAGATCTCAAACGCTGACATCTCAAGCCGCGCCTCAATATTGGTCAGGAACAAATAGTCCAGCTTTTGTCCAAGTTCACCGTCTACTCCCCTGCTCCCTGCTGCGCCGACGGCAAGTCCAATCAAAAACAGGATGACAAACACGGTCTGAAAACCGTACTTTGTCACCGTGTCTTTCAAAGAAAACGCAGGACGCTTCAGATGAGGAAGCTTAACCGTTTTCTGTTTATTGCGAAAAGTAAATACAATGCCCTTCATAATAATCACCCGGTGAATACTATGCAGGGCTTGTATTATTTATGTGTATATTTGATCAGATGCCGAACGAAGAATTCTTCGAACAAGTAAAGTGGATTCCGTACTTTGTCTCACCGTAGCTGGCCTTATAATCGCCGTAGAAGAACATCTCCATCTCATCAACGCGGCGATAAAGAAGTCCGTAGACACACTGCCCGCCCGCATGATGATACTGACAGATATTATTGATCAGATTCTGTTTATTGACATATTTCAGATCAAGATTACCGGAAGTGCTGCGGCTGGAGATATAATCAGTATTCACATAACCTACCGTACCGTCGTTGAGCTTGACCTTCCACCACGAGCTGTTTGTCTTCTGAAGGATCGTCAAGACCGTACCATAGCTCATCTCTTTGATGATAGCGGTACTGGTGCTGGTACCTTTACGAAGTCGAACGTCCGATCCGTTAACATAATATGTGGTACTGGTACCGCCGGAACCGTCAGAGCAATTGAGAATCGCTTTCGCGATATCGGAACTGTCAGACAAAACGCCGGAGCCGGTGTTATATACTAAACAGACCAGCGCGTCAAATTGCTGTTGGTTAAACTTGACTTTGTGATCGACCAGAAAATCACTCACCGAGCTGGCATAGCCTTCATCATTGACGGTGTGTACAAGATACGCATATGCTTCACGTTTAGTCAGATTATTATAAAACTGCTGACCGGTTACAACAACACGACCGTATCCGAGTGTGGGATCACCGGTATAGGTATCGGTATAAACGTGACTGACATAGCCCTCAAACTCAGCCAAAAGTCCGAGCACCTGACTCGAAGCGCGTCTGTGCGTACATACAGTAGTCATTTTATCGGAAGAGTTTACAACAAACGCGGATGTATTACCGTCGCTGCAGGTATACCATTTTCCGTTATACATCGAATACGCGACGATCTTATAGGTACCCGCGATAGAGAACGTGCCCTCAGCGGTCCAGACATAGGTGTCGCTGTCAGCCGCTTTAGTTTTCGCGTAAATCAAGTTGGAAGAACCGTCCGCTTTATACACTCTGAAGCATACATTGGTACGCAGCTTATCGGTAACCGCGAGGAAACATACCTTTTCCCCTTTTACCGCACAGTTCGGAGAGGTATAAGCAAAGCGGATCGGCGCGGGAGAGTCGATCTTGATCAAACAGGTCGCGGATCCGTAACCGGTAGAAGCGGAGATCACAACATATCCCGCCTTTTTTGCTAAGACATAACCGTTGGTCACAGTCGCGATACCGGAATTAGAGGTAGACCATTTGACGCCGGATGTACCGGAACGCAGCAACAGTGTCTTGCCCGCGGGCATCGAAACGCTCGTGTTGGAGATATGTACCGAGCTGCCGCTGACAACGGTGATGGTAAACTTCGCGCTCTTCTTGGATGTCTTGAGTGTGATGACAGCCGTACCGGAACCGACACCCCTGATCGTACCGACGGACGATACCGTCGCGACGCTTGTATTAGAGCTGCTGTAGCTGATCTTCACATTGGAATAAGCGTAGATCTGATAGTAACAGCCTTTATACATCGTAGCCGAGGTTTTAGGCAGCGTTAGCGTCTCCGTCACATTCACTGCCGGAGCGGAAGGCGCTTTGTATGTCGTATTCGTGACCGTTATCTTACAGGTCGCGGAACGCTTTGTTTTCGTATCGGTAGCGGTGACCGTCGCGCTGCCCGCCTTCAAGCCGGTAACGATACCGGCAGAGGTAACGGATACAACGGACGTATTGGAAGAAGAGAACTTCATGGTCGTGACTATCATTTCGCTTTGCGGACTCATGCAAGCCTTTCGATTCCAATCATCACTTACGATACAGTGCTTGAAGTCGCATATCTTCTTCTCCAGCACTGGGATGAATACAATCTATCCCCAGAGTTCCTGGCTGCTTACTTTGAAGCATACGACAGTACTATGTCGGATAAATGTATGTGTGACGATCCTGATTGGAACCGAGAAGAAGATAATGCAAAAATCGTCTTGGAGGCGTTCTCCCATCTGGAATTTTCAGTCATCAATAATCTTCGATACGATGACTCTCTTGTACAGATTGTTGCATCCACTTTCAAAGGTTCAGGACAATGGTCATGGACAAAATGGATGCAAGCATTGATGTATATGGACTTTGCCCTGATGGGAGAAGATTTCACAGATATTGATAAGTCTGATGAAGACTCTTACAAACACAATGCTTTTGTCTGTGACTTCTCAAAGCAGGACATGCGTCTGCTACGTGAACTGTTCTACAAGTTGAAGAAGATGGAGAAAGATGATTCCGAGCATACGGACTCAAACCACACTTCTTCTTCCCTTACTTCTCAGGATAACGAATGATGCTTTTAATCTGTAAACAGTCTTTTGCTTTT
>OMTA01000188.1 GCA_900313895.1 uncultured Eubacteriales bacterium
GGGCATGATCTGGTACCAGACGGTGCGCTTCACCCAGTCGGGCGGAGCGATGATATCCGAGCTGTTGATCCACGCGTATTTATAACACGCCATCGAGGCGGCTTCGTTTTCTTCGATCGGACAGATCTTGTTTTCACAGACGACATAATGCTGCCCGCCGCTGACGAGTTCAAAGTAATACCGCAGCCGCTTATATTTCGGCCGCACGCTGACTGCCCACAGATAATGGTTCTTGAGCTCCGCGAGAATACGCATCTCGATCTTCTCGCCGTGCCATTCGGGCGTTCTCCTGAGCTCATGGATAAACGGATCCCCCCAGATCAGGAACGCCTGCCTCACGTCCTTATCCGTGCGGATGGTAACCGTAACGGTGTCCTTATCCGAGGCGTAACAGTATTCGATGGTGGAACGGTGTGAGACTGCGGCGATATTCATGGTATTCCTCCCGCTCTGCTATACATAGAATTATTATATAACGATCCGGCAGAATAAACTATCACTATTATATTCTCTGATTAACACAAAATCAGTTAAATGGCAAAAATACATGCATGATCTCACTCAACGCCGTGAGTTCCGCGCGCCTTTGTTCCCGATCAGCAGCCCGACCGTCGGATTGTGTTAAAAATCAGGTCATATTATGCAAGAATTATACATGATATGATTGTATAATACAAGCAGATCACGAATGAAATCAGGCGAAACCATGAAAAAAATGAAGCTTTTCAGCCTTGCATGGCCGATCTTTATCGAGACGGCGCTGTTCATGCTGCTCGGGATGATCGACGTATGGATACTCAGCGCTTATGATGATCTTGCAGCGTCGGCGGTCGGCACGGCAAATCAAACGGTATCGATCGTTACCATCATCTTCAACATCATCTCTACCGCAAGCGCCGTGATGATCTCTCAGTACCTCGGGGCGAAGGACAGAAAGTCCGCTTCGCTGACAGCGGCGCTGTCCATCGCTCTGCAATTGATCTTCGGCATTCTTGTCAGCGTGTTCTTTTTATTGTTCCGGCAGCCTATGCTGATGTTGATCGGCGCACAGGGGCAGCTGCTCGACTTTGCCGGTCAGTACCTGTCGATCGTCGGAGGAACCATCTTTTTGCAGGCGGTGATGACCGCGGTATCGGTAATCATCCGCAGCCACGGACTCACCAAGATCACGATGTTTGTTTCTGCGGGAATGAATTTGATCAACACGGCGCTGGATCTGATATTGGTACCTCGTATGGGAGTTGCGGGTGCAGCGATCGCAACCGACGTCAGCCGATTGATCGGATGTGTGGTCCTGGTCATCATCCTGTTCACTAAGATCGAGAAGCCGGCTGTCTTTCGTATGCTGATTCCGTTCCCGCTCAAACAGTTCGGGACGATGCTGAAGGTCGGTATCCCGTCGGCTGCTGAGACCTTTCTCTATAATCTTTCTCAGCTGGTTATCACCTCCATTGTGCTCAACTTCCTGACAGAAAACGAGCTGATCACCAAGACCTATGTTCAAAGCATCACGATGCTGTTTTATCTTTGCTCGCTTGCCATCGGACAGGCTTCTCAGATCATGATCGGACATCTTGTCGGAGCAGGCAGGTATGATGAAGCCTGCCGACAAGGCTATCAGTCTCATCGTACAGCTCTACTGCTCATGGCTGCTGTCTGCGGTGTCGGTGTATTACTGAGGGAACCGCTGATCGGACTGTTCACCGATAACCCTGAGATTATCTCCATCGGCAGCGAAATTATCTTAATGAACTGTATTTTGGAGCTTGGCAGGACAACAAATCTGGTTTTGATCGCCTGTATGCGCGGCGCCGGGGATGTGTATTTCCCGACCGCGTGCGCGATTTTTTCCAACTGGCTTATCAGTGTACTCGGTTCCTATCTGATGGCTGTCGTATTCGGGATGGGCGTCTATGGAATGTGGATCGCGCTCGCAGCGGATGAATGTATCCGCGGCGTACTGATGCTCGTGCGATGGAGAAGAGGAAGATGGCGCAGCAAGCGTATCGTCCGATCCGCCGCATCGGATGGCAAAAAGGAGATCAGCGGGGTCAAAGCGGCGTAAAGAGCGCCGCTTGTTCGGCAGCCGTATCAATAATACTATTCCTGTTCTTGACATTCGGGATCTTCGGGAATATAACAAGATCGAACAGATCATTCAAGAAACCAAACACAAACGGAAAGCAAAAGCCGAGTAGAGGGAGCGCTCAGCTCCGCCTACTCGGTTTGTTTTACAGATGATTCAATTATTTCAGATGCTGGCAGAGATCAAACGCAAAGCCGGACGGAGAGACCATCATCGCCGACTTGGAGGACGGCAGTTCGACGGTCGGCCCCTGCTGCTTGAAGCCGTGGGAGGCGAGCTTCTCATACGCCTCATCAAAGCTCTCTACGTTCATTCTGATGATCGTCATATCTCTGGGAACCCGCGACGAGTGGGTAACGTCAACGCGGTGGCCGTCGGCGTCCTTCATGGTGACGTCGTAGGCGCCGGAGTCAGTCAGCTCAGTGTTCTTGTGACAGACTTCAAAGCCTAAATCTTCATAAAACTTGATGACTGTCTCTGCGGCAGATGAAATGATAAGCGGGCTAAAGCTGGTGATCTTCATTTTGATTTCCTCCAATTCCTGTACTATGTTTTGGTTTCTGTTTTTATCCAGATCAAACAGATTATAGCACAGCATGAAATCCGTATGAGTGAAAAAAAAGAAAAAAACAGAAATAGTTTGGAACCTTTTTGCTGCCGATCGGAGAACAGAACCATGCGGGTTGAAAAACGTGAACGCTTTTACGGCAGAAAAAAGAAAATGGACGCGGCGATAGGCGGCGCGAGCCGGGATATCGAGCAGATCTCAGCGATATACTTGATTTTTTCCTCTCTAGATTCCATCTTAAGTTCATCGTATCATTCCGGATTTCCGATTTCAAGCGATTATCGAAAACGTAAACACGGAATCGGCGTGAAAAAAGAAAAAAGTTCAAAAAGCACCCAATCCTTCCGCGGGACTGAGTGCTTTTCTCCTATTTAGACCTATCGTTTAGATGTTGCATTTTGAAAAAAGTGTTGCATCGGCAAAAATGAGTGTTGCATTTGTATCATTTTGTGAGTTCTTCTTGTTTTATGTCTCGAAAAGCGGCTTGTTTACTGGGTTTCTGAGCAACTGACCCCACTCGTTTTTAGTGGGATTTAGTGGGAATAATAGGAATGCTATGAATGCTTATATCATCAAAAAGCATCAAATAAGCATCCAGATGTTTACTCAACATCATCAAATTATCATCATTTTGTAGAACTGAATCATCAAAAAAGTCGCGCAAAAAAGATCATCCAGCCTCTTTAGATTATTTTGTAAAATAAGGAGTCAGTTCTTTCTAGTTACAGCTGACTACGATTAGATTGTTTTTCCTGTGAATTGAAAAAAGACCGCTTGGGCCATACCTTTCGGTATAGCCCAAGCATTTTCTTATAGTTCGAAACCGTCTGTAACTCCGTTCAGCTTATCACTCTCTCGTCTCACATAGTAGAGCTCGGTTATCTCGGTTGTTGTGTGTCCGAGTATATCAGCTGCTTGCTTTATCGGCAAGTTCTTGACGCTTCCATCCGGTTGCTTGATCCCGTTGATTAGCGTTGTTGCGAATATGTGTCTGAGGCTGTGTAAGCCTTTTCCTTGCGTTTTTCCTTTCGTAGAGTTTTTCCTGTTCCTTTGGTCTTTTATTTCTCTTTGATGCCACAGGCTTCGAGTATGCGCATCAGGAATCAATGGGCTATCCTCACCAAAGTACATCTCCTTTCTCAGATCCTTAATCATCTCGATAGCTATCCTCTTGCGTCCTCTTTAGTCAAAAGGTATGCGAACGAAACCAAGCCGTACTGGTGCAAAAGAGATATAGATGAGGCAACAGAGAAAGCCAGTAGTAGAATTGTTGATTTCATTTTCGGAAACTAAATAATACCATACGCCTGCGCTGATGATATCCCCGATCTCTACCGCAAACTCCGGGCTCTCGATATACTCGATCATCTCAGTGCTCTGCAAGATCATATGAGGATTGCGTGGTAAACTCTGAAACCGCTTACTATGGGCTTTTATGATATCTTCGGGCAGGAAGTAATAGAACGGCAGAAGATGTAGGTGCCGAATCTTGATTCCGGTTTGATTTGTATCTGTGAATTGAACGAGTTGTGCCGTGGCTGACTCCTTTCCGGACAAGTCCCTCTACTATATACTGCATTAAAAGGGGCAAATTGTTCCTGTTTTTAAAATTTTTTCAAAAATTTTTTGTGGATGGAAGCATAGCGCAGAATATCGGAGAATAAGCGCTGTTTCTGTCGAAACAGTTTAATGTGTTTAGTAATCAATCATGTTTTATTGATATATAATTTCGTTGAAGACGATTTCATTTACGCGATTGCGAATACTGTTCATTCTTTGTACCCATAGCATTTGATTCTCCGCTTTGAGTCGTTCGGTAACGCATTCTTGCTCGGAGAGTTGAGATACCAATTTAGTGAACATTGCTTCAGCTTCTTCGTTGATATCTGCAAGGTGATCATAGAGTCTACAGGATGTCAACAGATTGTAATAGAGAATCTTATGATGTTCTTTTAGATAGCGCCTGCGGCGCTGTCCCCAAATGCCGATCTCTCTTTCGTCTTGTTCCGGCAGTTTCAAATCAGGCAGATAGTAGTCGCCTTGTCTGGTGTAAGTAATCTCTGTGCTCATGGTTATACCTCCTTCACACGCGCTTTCTTGATTTTGGCGTTCATCACTTTGATTAGGATTTCATCGATCGCGTCAGTATAATGACCAGTCGCTATCAACTTATTCTTCTTTTCAATCAAGCTGTTAATCAACAATCGACGTTCATCATACGTCAAATAAACATGAAACTTCTTTGCCATCATCATTCCTCCCTTAATTTGGTACTATGATTGTACCGTTCAAAGGATTAAATCACAAATGTACGAGCAGAAAATGTGTGTAACTGCCGATAAAATCTATTTTATGATAAGTCCGTTATCAACACTCGTACCATTAAAAAACCGCTTGACTAAGCCATTTTCGGCAAGTCAGGCGGTTTTCTCTTATGCTCAAAAACCCCGAGCTGATGTTTATTTGATGTTTATTGTGTATTTTTTCGTGATTTTTGTCGCGGTTTTGTCTTTCGCGCCGCCACCGACGCCGGGATTGATTTGAGTGGTTTTTATACTGTTTCTCCGATCAATCGTTAAAACAATTAAAAATATTCCCTTTTTTATAGGTTAAAAAAGTTTAAAAAAATGAAATGACGTTTTTTTGAATTCAATTGAAAAACTTCTTGAAAAACGAATTTTTTATCGTGTGCAGAATTGACCTACCCCCGACAGTACCCTTTAATCGCCTTTCACAGCCCGACAAGGGGGCGTACCTATCCTCATGCGGCGCAATCGTTTTGCAAAAGAACCGCTGCACCAATCTGGTACAGCGGCTAGGTAACGCGCCCGATCAATTATCTGTCGTATTATTTCGCTCCTTCCCTTGAATCAGGTATTGATTATAAACAAGATGGATGATGGCTCGTGCCTGCTCCAAGCGATCAACACTGTTAATCTTGTTCAACATCTTATTTATTTCAGTAATAATCTGCTCTTTGCCCATGCTCATACCTCCCATTTTCCGCTACGATAGTGACGTTCTACCGCTCTAACAAGTGCAAGCATATCGCGCAGCACAATTTGATTATCGATCCCCTTCATAATGCGGACAACGGTCTTAATGATTCCTTTTTTTGACATTTTTCTATGCTCCTTCGTATTGATTTTTCGGAGCGGATAGGCTATAATATACGCGTACCCGCTCCTTTGATTGTTTGGTGCGGTTGCCCTGACGGTTTTGTGGTGATTTCGTCAGGGCTTTTCTTATGCCACCGAGAAGCGGCGACTGGTGGTCGGCTTAACAAACTGCTGATACAGCGCGTCATACGCGGTACGGAACGCCTTACTGTCAAACCGGCTCGAGGTGATAACGGCGTAGCGGATTTTGTATTCGCCCGCTTTCATCTCCTCGGTTCCCTGCTCGATCATAACGGCTTTCAGCTCCTTCTGGATCGCGCTGATCTCGGCGTTCAGCTCCTCGGCTTTTGCCTGTAGGCGTTTCATTCTGCGGACTTTGGTGGTGATTTCGTTTGTACTCATGCTGTACACTCCTTTGACATTGTTTTGTGCGCTGCCTGCGATTTCCCTGTCTTATGCGCTGTCGGTTATATCGTT
>OMTA01000130.1 GCA_900313895.1 uncultured Eubacteriales bacterium
CTGGTATTGAACCGAAAGTGGTTTTCATCTTTGTTCAAAGGGAAGTATGACGCGCGTCGCGTTGTGACGACCCTGATCAACTTTTTGCTGATCATCTGCGTTTTGACCTCGATGGTCAGCGGGATCATCCTGTCAAAGCACCTGTTCCGTTTTCTCGGGATCAAGGGACTCAGCTCCGTCATGCGGACGCTGCATCTTCTGGCGGCATACTGGGGTATGGTGCTGATGAGCTTCCACGCCGGCACGCACGGCGGCATGATCCTTTCGAAGCTCAGGAAAAAGCCGGTCAGGTACACCGTTTCCGCGCTATTGATCGCAGGGGCAGGCTACGGCGTCTATGTGTTTATCAAGCGCTCGATCGCCGACTTCCTGTTCGGCAAGGTGATGTTCGTATTCTTCGATGCGTCCGAGCTGTTCATCCTGCGCTATCTGGATTATATCGCGATCATCATCCTGTTTATGACCATCGGTTTTCTTGTGACAAAGCTCTTGTCGCTGATCGGGAGGAAGTAGGATGAAACGACGATCGATCTCCTTATGCGCGATCCTTGTGATCCTTCTGCTGACCGGCAGCTTATCTACCGGCTTTACGGCGGCGCGGGAATCCGAGGAAGCGATCCCGCCGGTCAATATCGACCCCTACCGGCTCTATGACTATGAGGTGCGCGAGATATGGTGCGACAATAACGGCCAGAAGATCTACGGCGAGGCGTATATCCCCAAGACGGAGGGAAAGTCGCCGCTGGTGATCCATTCCCACGGCATGGGAACCAACCATAACGCAGGTGCTTCTTACGGCGAGAAATACGCGCCCTACGGCGTCGCGCTGTACTGCTTCGATTTCCGCGGCGGAACGAATCTCAATAAACGCACGAATCGCAGCGACGGCAAAACGACCGAGATGTCCGTCCTGACCGAGGCGTCGGATGTGACCGCAGTGCTCAATGCCGCCAAAACATGGGATTTCGTCGATACCGACAGGATCTATCTGGAGGGCGGCAGCCAGGGCGGACTGGTCACTGCGATCGCTGGGATACAGCATGAGGATGAGATCGCGGGTCTGATCCTCCACTATCCCGCCTTCGGTATGCACGACATCATGAACGACGGCAGAAGCATCGAGGATATCCCCGAGGCGTTCGACCTCGGCGGGCTGTATGTCGGCAGGATCTTCATCGAGGATCTGTGGCGCTACGATGTGCGCGACGACCTGCCCGATTTCGATAAGTCCGTGCTGATGATCCAAGGCTCGGAGGACGATCTCGTCCATCCCGAGGGCAGTGAAGCGGCAAGCAAGCGCTATCCCGACTGTGAGTATCGCCTGATACAGGGCGCCGGGCATGGCTTCGACGGCAAATATCACGACGAGGCGGCGCGTTACGCCCTCGATTTTCTCTATCGTCAGTTCGGCATCGATCATACGCAGGAGCATCAGACCGTCCGCTGGATCTTTTTGACTGCCTCATTTGCGCTATCGGTCGCGGCGGTGATCATCTGCGCGATGATCGCCCGCAAAAAGGCAACGAAATAATACACAGGATCATTGAAAGCGCCCCATGTGGGCGTTTCCTTTTGCAGATATTTCATAATTTTTATGCTATTTTTCTTTTTAAGGTAAAACAGAGAGATTTTTATAGTATAATAAAAGCCGTATTAATGTGAAGGAGGATCCATGATGGATAATCAAAAGAAAAACCCTGCAAAAACATGGAAGATCATATCGATCGTATTGGCGGTCGCGCTGATCGCTGTGTCCTGTACATGGGCGATCACCGCAAACACAAGCCAGCCGGCGAAATGTGATTCCGACACTAGTGTTTCCGAGTCCGTCGATAAGGCAGACGGCGACAAGACAGAAGCCGACGCCCTTTCTCTCTGGACAGAGAAAGCGCCGCTGAAAACCGAGCTGACCGAGTATATCAAAACGATCACCGATAAAGACTCCAAGGACTTTATCCCGGTCGAGAACCGTATCGCCGTATTTGATATGGACGGAACGCTCTGCTGTGAGACCGACCCCGGTTATTTTGACCACAAGCTCCTGTATCATCGCGTGATGGAAGATCCCGACTATAAGGATAAGGCGAGCGATGAGGAAAAGGCTACCGCCGCAAGGATCAAAGAGTACTTTGACACAGGCGAGTATCCCGAGGATCTGGGCGTTGCACACGGAAAAGCGGTCGCGGCCGCGTTCAAGGGCATGACAGTCGATGAGTTCGACGCATATGTCAAGGCTTACCGCGATCAGCCCGCAGCGGGCTACAACAATCTGACCAACGGTCAGGCGTTCTACAAGCCGATGCTGCAGGTCATCGAATACCTCAAGGCGAACGACTTTAAGGTCTATATCGTCAGCGGTACCGACCGACTGATCACCCGCGGTCTTGCCGAGGGCACCGTCGATATCCCCCTGAGCCAGATGATCGGTTCCGACGAATCTCTTGTCGCGACCAACCAGGGCGACGAGGACGGTCTGAACTACACCTTCTCCAAGGACGACAAGCTCGTCACCGGCGGCGACTTCCTCATCAAGAACCTCAAGATGAACAAGGTTTCCGTGATCGAGCAGGAGATCGGCGTCCAGCCCGTACTGGCGTTCGGCAACAGCTCCGGCGACTTTGCGATGGCGAACTACACTATCACCAACAACAAGTACAAGACCGGCGCGTATATGCTTTGCTGCGACGATACCGAGCGTGAGAACGGTAAGGTCGAGAAGGCGGAGAAGATGCGCAAGAATTGTGAAGAGAACGGTTATACCGCCGTTTCGATGAAGGACGACTGGACAACCATCTACGGTGAGGACGTCACCAGAAAATAAGCATTTTCACAAATACATATAGTATAAGCCCGCTGTTTGGATGCAGCGGGCTTTTCTGTCAAAAAAACAGGGCTTGCCGAAGCAAGCCCCCTTTTTGATGTGTATTATTCCTCAAAGCAGGAATATCTGTTGACGAGGTAGTAGCGGACGGTGGTGTCTGTGGAATCCGACGCCTGCAGTCCGATGCGCCAGTATTCGCTGCCGTCGATCTCGATCGCGTCGGCGGAAACACAGGAGTATTCGCCCTCCTGATTCTGGATCGCGATATTGATCGCCTGCGCCTCGGTAACGCCGCCGTGAGCAGCGGGATCGGTATCACCGCCGCCGCCGATAGAGGGGATCTCTGTCTCTGCCACACACTGGTCGGCGTTGACATAGATGTAGTAGACCGTGTTGTCAGAGCCGTCGGTCGCCTGAACGCCGACATACCAAGCCTCCTGATTCTGGAGATACTGCTTGTCATAGGAAACGCACTGGTAGCCCTCGCCGGCAAAGCCCAGCGCCTTGAGGATCGCCTGCTGACCGGTAAGACCGCCGTAGTTGTTGTAGTATTCCGCATCGGTCGCATCGACCGGATCGGTAGGGATCTGTTCATCGGTTGTTTCATTCTGCTGATCGTCCTGCGTTGCCTGCGGCACGGGGACAGCGGAGCCCTGCGTCGCGGATGATGTCGCGACGGTCGCGGCAGAGGTAGGCGCTTTTGTCGCATCCGTTTTGGAGGATGACTTGGATTTATCATCCCCGCAGCCGCTGATGACCATGGCGGTTGCGGCTATCATGGAAAGAGCGAGTATAATACATAGGATCTTTTTCATTACGATCGTCTCCTTTTCTGTTGATTGATCCAAGCGATTGCGCTTGTTTGTGCAAATTATAACATTATCGCAGGCGACATTCAATATCTATATTATCGGATTATAAAGGGGAGAGAGGGGCTCTTTTTGTATATAATTATGACGATTCCGACAAAATCGGCGCGGCAGAGCAGCCGAATCGGTCGCGATCGCGGCAAGGGTCGCGGACAATATACAGTGTCATCAAACCGAACCTCCGCCGGATATGTGCAATATCTGCACATTCCCGAGACGGGAGAGGAAATTTTATATAAATTATCGATAAAAATCTTGACTGGTGGGCAATTTGTTTGTATAATGATATAAATATAAAATAGTCTCATAGGCTTTTCTTACGTCAGGTACCCCCGCGTCGCGGACGTCCGTTTTTACCTGACGGCACAGCTTCCCATGCTTTTCTGTGCCTTAAATGCGGGATCTTTACCTGTAAACTGACACAGGCGGAGCGCTGCTGCGTCTGGGTTTATGTTTTGTTGTTTTATTTGTTTGGTTCAGCGCGTATCGCGCCGGGAGACGCCCATCGTGTCGCCCGAGCGTCCTTCGCTGTGATCCTGAGCAAAGAGAATGTTTCCGGATGCTTTTTCGTTTTCTTCTCCCTCAGGATGCCTTTGCCGAGCCGATACCCGAGGTCAGCGGGCAGACCCAAATCAAAACAAATTTCTTTAAAAGCAAAATAATTAATAGAGGAGGAATTCTTATGATACAGAAATTGAAAAAACCGATCAGCATTTTGCTTGTCTTTATGATGGTCGTCAGTCTGTTCACTATCGTGCCGATTTCCGCGAGCGCTGCGACTTGGACTTTCAAGCTTAACAGCAATTTCAGCGGCGAATGGAATGCAGATACAGATGTTGTATCCGAGCAGCCCGTTGAGCTGAACCTCGCTGAAGGCGATTATGAGTTCCAGATCGTTGCTTATGAGGATGGAAACCTCAGTTCCTACCGCGGCAATGAGCAGGCAGGCAGCTTCACTGAGAATTATTCACAGATAATGTACGATAACGGTGGAAACGCTAAGTTCCACGCAGACGGCGGTAAGTACACCCTGACCTATAATGCAGGTGACGGCATAGTAACCATCAATCCCGTATACGTAGCTGAGATTAACGGCACTAATTACAAGACCCTCGAGGCTGCATTTGCTGCTGCTCAGGATGGCGACACCATCAAGCTTCTGGCTAATTGTGCAGGCAACGGTATCAAAGTGCCTCAGGGCAAGTTTGCCACCGGCCTGACCGTTGACTTTGCAGGCTTCACCTACACTGTAGACGGCGAGACTGTCGGTTCCACCGGCACCGAGACCAATGGCTTCCAGCTCCTGAAGGACAAC
>OMTA01000106.1 GCA_900313895.1 uncultured Eubacteriales bacterium
CATAGTAGACGTCATCGTCATCAAAAGGCTCGTCGTCATAATCTTCGTAGGAGCCGTAGACCTCTTCCTCAAGCTCAGAGAGATCCTCGTCGATCTCGTCGACCTGATCGCAGACATCATCTACGATATCTTCCATATCGGTGACATCATATGCCATATCCTCAAGCAGATCGATGATCGCGTTGATGACCTTGACTTCGTCCTTGCTTTCATCCAGCTTGAGACCTTCTGCAAGGCCGCGGATGTAAGCGATTCTTTCGGTTAAGTTCATATGCTCCTCCTTACGCTCTGCCGAGGTACTCGCCGGTACGGGTATCGATCTGGATCATCTCGCCCTCTTCGATGAAGAGCGGAACCTTGATCTCTGCGCCGGTCTCGAGAGTAGCGGGCTTGGTAGCGTTGGTGGCGGTGTTGCCGGCAAAGCCGGGATCGGTCTGGGTGACCTGCAGCTCAACAAAGTTAGGCGGCTCTACACCGAAAACGTTGCCCTTGTAGGACAGCACCTTGCAAACCATGTTCTCCTTGACGAACTTGAAGTTGTCGCCGAGGATAGAAGCGTTGATCGGGATCTGCTCCCATGTCTCGGTATCCATGAAATAATAGAGATCGCCATCGGAATAGCTGTACTCCATATCCTTTCTGTCGATGAAAGCGGTGGGGTACTTATCGTTGGGGTTGAAGGTCTTTTCAATCACAGCGCCGGTGATGACGTTTCTGATTTTTGTTCTGACAAAAGCCGCGCCTTTACCGGGCTTTACGTGCTGGAACTCGATGATGGAGACGACCTGGCCGTCCATCTCAAAAGTTACGCCGTTTCTGAAATCGCCAGCAGAAATCATATACATTTCCTCCTAAAATTATACTTCATCATGCAAATCTGTACACGACTGCACAGAATAAGCAGTTTAACAAAGCTATTATACAGGCTTGAAGCCGAAAAATCAATAGGCAGAAAGAATTATTCTTACAGAATCAGCAATTCTTTCGGGAGTTTTGCGAGGGAATAGCTCCCTTTGTCACGGACGACGACCATATCCTCGATCCTGACGCCGAACTCACCGGGCAGATAGATGCCGGGTTCATCGGTGATGACCATGTTGTTTTTCAATACCGTCGTATCTGTCCGGTAGACGCGGGGATCCTCATGGATATCAAGCCCGACACCGTGGCCGGTGCTGTGGCCGAAGTATTCGCCGTAGCCTTTTTCCTCGATATACCGCCGGGCGGCGATATCGACATCAGCGGTCGTATTACCGGCAACGATCATCTCAGCCGCCTTCTGATGCGCCTGATAGACGATATCGTAGATCTCTCTCATATGATCGGTCGCGTGACCGACAGCGTAAGTGCGGGTCATATCGCTGTGGTAGCCGTTGTAGACCGACCCGATATCAAAGGTGACAAAATCGCCTTCCCGGACAGCATACTCGCCGGGAACGCCGTGCGGCAGGGAAGTATTCGCGCCGGCGATCGTGATCAGCTCAAACGCGACCCTCTCTCCCCCATAGACATGGATCAGATGCTCCAACTCTACGGACAGCTTTCGCTCTGTTACGCCGGGCTTGACGATATTGAGCAGCTCGGTCAAGGCGCGCTCGGTGATGCGCTGCGCCGTGGTGATAGCAGCGATCTCGTCGGCGGTCTTGATCATGCGGATCGCGCGGATCTTTGCGGACAGTCCGCCTTCAAAGAGCAGCTCCGCGCTGATGCGGGACCTCATTACGGCAAGCCGCGCGAGGGTGACGGATTCTTCTTCGATCAACAGCGATTTAATATTCTTATTAAAAATTATATCATTAATGGTATCATACAGTTTATTGAACTTGATGACGGTAACATCGGGGGATGCGGACTTTTCTGCCGCCTCGATATAGCGAAAATCGCAAAGAAGATACGCGTCGTCCTTTGTGATCAATACAGCGCCGTCGGTGAAACTAAAGCCGGTGAAATAGCGCGCGTTGACCTCGGAGGTTATCAAAGCGGCAGTCGTATTATCGGGAAGATAACCTTGGATTTTTTGAATAGGAGTCATCATACACCTCAAAAACGTATCGTCATGCGATGAGTGAGCGCGGGATCACGACGCGGGAATATCCTTGTCGCAGGCAGATGTATCGGCACAAGGCAACATTCCCTCTTTGTGGGATTGCCACGGGCTGACGCCCTCGCAATGACAATTATTTTGCAACAAAAAACGGACAGATGACCTGTCCGTTTCTTATTTGATATTGTACTTATCTGTACTTACGCTTGCGAGCAGCCTCGGACTTCTTCTTACGCTTTACAGAAGGCTTCTCGTAAGCCTCTCTCTTACGAACCTCAGCGATAACGCCGGCGCGCGCACACTGCTTCTTAAAGCGGCGAAGTGCGCTCTCCAAAGATTCGTTTTCTTTGAGCCTTACTTCTGACATTTATTTCCCTCCCATCCGCCAAAAGGCAGGGGTAATTCGCATAATGCAACATTGATTATACAATAATGTGCCCGAAGTGTCAAGTACCAACAGGGAATTTGTAGAATTTTGCTAAGAAAAATACCGAAATTTCTACATAGATAGAATAGCAAACTAAACGGGATTTGGGCTGCTGTCCCCTATAGACGATCGTTTCTCTTACGGCTTAACGACGATATTGACCAGCTTGCCGCGGACATAGATCTCCTTGATGATATTCATGCCGCTGATGGCTTCCTGCACCTTCGGCTCGGACTTCGCCATCGCGAGGACATCTTCCTGTGTGGCGTCGGCGGCGATATTGAGCTTCGCCTTGATCCTGCCGTTGACCTGCGCAACGATCTCGATGGTGGAATCGACGCACTTGCTCTCGTCATATTCCGGCCACTTCGCCTGAGCGAGGATACCGTCGCCCAGCTTGCAGGCTTCCCAGACTTCCTCCGTGACATGAGGAGCAAAGGGATTGAGCAGAACCGCGAAGATCGCAAGCTCTTTTTTGGTGACCTTGCCGGTCGCGTAGATGGTATTGATCAACGCCATCAACGCGGCGATCGCGGTATTGAACTTGATGTTCTCGATATCGTTGCCGACCTTCTTGATGGTCTTGTGGAATTCTTTTTCGACCTCGGGACGGATGAAATCCTCGCCGGTCATCATCTCCTGCATATTCCAGAAGCGCTCGATGAACTTGCGGCAGCCGCGGACAGAGTTGGTGCTCCAGGGAGCGGCTTTCTCAAAATCGCCGATGAACATCTCGTACAGACGCAGGGTATCGGCGCCGTACTCGTTAACGATATCGTCGGGATTGACGACGTTGCCGCGGGATTTAGACATCTTCTCGCCGTTCGCGCCGAGGATCATGCCGTGAGAGGTGCGCTTTGCGTAGGGTTCCTTGGTCGGCACAACACCGATATCATAGAGGAACTTGTGCCAGAAGCGGCTGTACAGCAGGTGGAGGGTGGTATGCTCCATGCCGCCGTTATACCAATCGACACAGTTCCAGTATTTGAACGCTTCCTTCGAAGCGATCGCGTCGGAATTATGGGGATCCATATAACGCAGATAGTACCATGAGGATCCCGCCCACTGGGGCATGGTATCGGTCTCGCGATAGGCTTTTTTGCCGCAGCAGGGACAGGTGGTCTCGACCCAATCGGTCATATTCGCAAGCGGTGACTCGCCGGTATCGGTCGGCTCGTAGCTTTCGACCATCGGGAGCTTTAAGGGAAGCTCAGACTCGGGGATCGGAACATAGCCGCAGTCGTCACAATGAACGATCGGGATCGGCTCGCCCCAATAGCGCTGGCGGGAGAATACCCAGTCGCGGAGCTTGAAGTTGACTTTTTTATGGCCGATGCCCTTTTCGGTGAGATAGTCAATGATCTTGACCTTTGCTTCGTCAACGGAAAGTCCGTCGAGGATGCCGGAGTTGACCATGATACCGGTCGCGCAATCGGTGAAGGCTTCTTCCTGAACGTTGCCGCCTTTGACGACCTCGATGATCGGAAGATCAAATTTTTTCGCAAATTCCCAGTCACGGGTATCATGCGCGGGAACCGCCATGATCGCACCGGTACCGTAGGAGATCAGAACATAGTCGGAGATGAAGATCGGGATCTCTCTGCCGGTCAGCGGATTGATCGCGGTCACACCGTCGAGGCGCACACCAGTCTTGTCCTTGTTCATTTCGGTGCGCTCAAAATCACTCTTCTTGGCGGAAGCGGTCTGATAAGCGCGGATCTCATCGATATTATTGAGCTTATCCGCCCACTTCTCGATAAAGGGATGCTCGGGAGAAACGACCATGTAAGTCGCGCCGTAGAGAGTATCGGGGCGGGTCGTGTATATCTCGAGCTTATCGCCCGCGGTGGTATCGAACTCGACCTCCGCGCCGTAGCTGCGTCCGATCCAGTTCTTCTGCTGGAGCTTGACGCGCTCGGGATAATCGACCAGATCGAGATCGTCGATCAGGCGGTCGGCGTACTCGGTGATCTTGAGCATCCACTGGCTCTTGACGCGGCGAACGACCTCGCTGCCGCAGCGCTCACAAACGCCGTTGACGACCTCTTCGTTGGCAAGCACGCACTTGCAGGAGGTACACCAGTTGACGGACATCTCTTTTTTGTAGGCTAAATTATGCTTGAAAAGCTGGAGGAAGATCCACTGCGTCCACTTGTAGTAGTCGGGATCGGTGGTGTTGATCTCGCGGCTCCAATCAAAGGAGATGCCGAGAGATTGGATCTGCTTTTTGAAGCGCGCAACGTTGTTCCGGGTTACGATCTCAGGATGGATGTGGTTTTTGATCGCATAGTTCTCAGTCGGCAGTCCGAACGCGTCCCAACCGATGGGATACAGGACGTTGTAGCCCTGCAAACGGCGCTTACGCGAAACGGTATCGAGCGCCGTATAGGGGCGCGGATGACCGACGTGCAGTCCCTGACCGGACGGATAAGGAAACTCGATCAGCGCATAGAATTTTTCTTTATCAGAATTATCCTCTGCGTGGAATACGCCTTTATCCCCCCAGATTTTTTGCCATTTTGGCTCTACAGCCTTGTGATTGTACTTCATATTTTTCCTCCAAACGGGTGATTTTCATAGTTAATTCTAACCCGCGACAGTCAGTAAAACACCTCATCCACCGCTGACGCGGTCCCCCTTCCCCTTCGAGGGAAGGCTTAGTCGGTCAGGATATCGAAGATATCGACCTCTTCGCCGTCTTCCCAGAGGCGGTCGAGATCGTAATACTGGCGGCTTTCCTCAGAGAAAACATGGACGATGACGTCGACATAGTCGAGCAGGATCCATGAATCCGAGCGATGGCCTTCGATATGGCTGACAGAGATACCCAGCTTGTCCAGTTCATACTCGACATAATCGGCGAGCGATTTGACATGGGTCGAAGAGTTACCGGTCGCGATGACCATATAATCGGCAAGGATCGAGATATCGCCGATCTTGATGACCTTAACGTCAAGACCTTTGCGGCTGTCGAGTACCTTTGCGATTTCTTTTGCTTCTTGTAATGAATTCATATATTACCTCTTATATCTAACTGTCATTCCGATGAGTCGGAGCTAAACCGACGACATGGGAATCCCCCAAAGAGGAATACCGTTAACAAAAAGAATTGCTCCTCTTTGTAGGATTGCCACGGGCTAAAGCCCTCGCAATGACTGCATATTATATTGATTCAGCAGGATTTCATTGTAGGCGTCCAGCGCGTTGGGAGAGATCAGGTTTCCCCTGCCGGATA
>OMTA01000131.1 GCA_900313895.1 uncultured Eubacteriales bacterium
ATCATCAACCGAAAACGCGTTGATTTTCCGCTCCGGAAACGGGGCGGATTTTTTGCGCAAAAGTCGGGATTTGCACAATTTTTGAACAGGTGTAACCCTTTGCTTATAGTAATAGTATAAAAAACAAAGTATGATGAGTTAGTAAGTGCTAATCAGGTTGGAGAGGTATGCCCTCCCGCCTACTCTCACATCGAGAGAATCTCAGAAGCGAAGGTGAAAAAATGAAGCTTTCCCGGTTGATTGTCAAACTGAGGATCCCGATCGTCGTCATCACGCTTGTTCTGATGGTTCCCGCCCTCTTCGGTATACTGAACACGCGTATCAACTATGATATGCTGACGTATCTGCCCGAGGATATGGACACCGTCAAGGGTCAGAACATCCTGATGGAGGAGTTCGGAAAAGGCGCGTTTTCGTTTATTATCGTGGAGGATATGCCCGATAAGGACGTTTCCGCTCTCAAGGAAAAGATCCAGAAGGTCGATCAGGTTGATACCGTTCTGTGGTATGACAGCCTAGCCGACATCTCGGTCCCGAAGGAATTTTTGCCCGACAAGGTATATGAAGCTTTCAATACCGATCACAGCACGGTGATGGCGGTGTTCTTCAAAGGCTCGACCTCATCGGACGAGACGATGGACGCGATCAGAGAGATCCGCTCTATCGCGGGCAAACAATGCTATGTGTGCGGACTTTCGGCGATGGTCACGGATCTGAAGGATCTGTGTGAAAGAGAAGAGCCGATCTATGTCGCGATCGCGGTCGTTCTGGCGCTGATCGCGATGATACTGCTGCTGGATAACTGGCTGGTACCGGTCGTGTTCCTCATAAGTATCGGCATGATGATCGTACTCAACCTCGGCACGAACTTCTTCCTCGGGGAGATCTCGTACATCACCAAGGCGCTGTCCGCGGTTTTGCAGCTCGCCGTCACGATGGACTACTCCATCTTCCTATGGCACAGCTACAACGAACAAAAGGAACAATACGAAGATAATAAAGAAGCGATGGCGGTCGCGATCCACAACACCTTCAACTCGGTCCTCGGATCGTCCGTCACGACTATCGCGGGCTTCATCGCCCTGTGCTTTATGAGCTTTACGCTGGGACGCGATCTGGGTATCGTCATGGCGAAGGGCGTGCTGCTGGGGGTCATCGGATGCGTCACGGTTCTGCCGGCGCTGATCCTGATCCTCGACAAGCCGCTGACGAAGCTCTCGCACAAATCGCTGATCCCGAAGATGAACAAGCTGGCGGCGGGGATCGTCAAGATCTTCCCGGTCTTTCTGATCATCTTCATCTGTCTTTTGCCGCCGTCGCTTTACGGCTACATCAAGACCGACAGCGAGGTCTACTATGACCTGGCGGAATGTCTGCCGCAGGATATCGACTATGTCATCGCGAACACAAAGCTCAGCGAGGACTATAACATCAGCTCGACCCATATGGTGCTGATCGACTCCTCCATCAACTCCAAGGACGTCAAGAAGATGGTCGGCGAGATGAAAGAGGTCGACGGCGTCAAATCCGTTTTGGGCATGGAGAGTCTGATCGGATCGACCGTTCCCGAGGAGATCATCCCCGATAAGCTCAAGAGCGTCCTCGAAAACGATAAATACGAGCTGCTCTTGATCAACTCCGAATACCATTCGGCGAGCGACAAGGTTGGCGAGCAGATCGACGCGCTCAGCGATATCATCAAGAAATACGACGAAAACGGTATGCTCATCGGCGAGGCGCCGTGTATGAAGGATATGATCGATACCACCAGCACGGACTTTAAGGTCGTCAATACGATCTCGATCATCGCGATCTTTATCATCATCCTGCTGGTCGAGCGCAGTATATCGCTGCCGTTCATCCTGATCGCGGTCATCGAGCTGGCGATCTTTATCAACCTCGGTCTGCCGCACTATATGGGTCAGTCGCTGCCGTTTATCGCACCGATCTGTATCAGTACGATCCAACTCGGCGCGACGGTCGACTACGCGATCCTCATGACCACGCGCTATAAGGCGGAGAGGATCGCCGGATTTGACAAACGCGAGGCGGTCAGAACAACGTTGACGACCACGATCCCGTCGATCCTGGTCAGCGGCTTCGGACTTTTCGCGGCGACCTTCGGCGTTCAGCTTTTCTCGGATATCGATATCATCAGCTCGATGTGTATGCTGCTTGCGCGCGGCGCGATCATCAGCATGATCCTGGTCATCTTTATCCTGCCCGCGCTGCTGCTGCTATGTGATAAGCTCATCTGCTATACCACGATCGGCATGAGGCGCTGTATCAAAAAGAACTAACATTCAATCAACTGCCGATTCGGGAGGAGCAAGTCCCTCCCCTACAAACAAAATGCGCCGCAGGGCGTATCAGAAACGGAGTGCTATATATGAAACGTTTGATTAAACTGATGTCCATCGCGCTGTGTATGCTGCTGGTGCTTTCTACGGCGCTGGCTAGCGTATTCGCCCTTTCGATGAACGGCGTCAGCCTCACCGATACCGAGGAATATGATGAATCCGAACGCGCGGATACAGACGCGAAGCTCTTTAAGGATGAAAGCGTTTATGTGATCGCGAACGCCGACGGCACCGTAGAGAAGATCATCGTCAGCGACTGGATCCAGAACAACGCGAAGGCGGATACCATCACCGACGTCGCGAAGCTCGACAACATCGAGAATGTCAAGAGTGACGAGACCTTCACCATGAACGCCGACGGTATGCGCGTATGGGAAACAAAAGGAAAAGACCTTTACCTCAAAGGCGAAGGTAAAGAACCGCTGCCGGTCGATATGCAGCTGTCGTACTTCCTTGACGGTAAGCTCATCGATCCCGCCGACCTCGTCGGCAAGAGCGGCGACGTCACCATTCGCTTTGACTATACCAACAATCAATATGAGACCGTGGAGATCGACGGTAAAAAAGAGAGGATCTATGTACCGTTTTTGATGCTGTCGGGTCTGATGCTTGACAGCGAGAAGTTCAGCAATATCACCGTCACCAACGGCAAGATCATCTCCGACGGCGACCGCACCATCGTTGCGGGTATCGCTTTCCCCGGTATGCAGCAGGATCTGGGGCTGAAGAAAAACGACATCGATATCCCCGATTACTTTGAGATCAAGGCGCATACGGAGGACTTTGAACTGAATTCCACCGTCACGATCGCCACCAACGGTCTGTTCAAGCAATTTGACGCCAAAGATTTTAACAAGCTCAGCTCTGTCAAAAAGAATCTCGGCAAGCTGGAAAGCTCGATGAAGGCGCTGATCGACGGTTCTTCGACGCTGTACAACGGGCTGGGAACACTTCTCGAAAGCTCCTCGACCCTCACGGACGGCGTTGACGCGCTTTACACCGGCGCGCAGCAGCTTTCTTCCGGCGCGGAGCAGGTCGATGACGGCGCGGGTAAGCTCAACACCGGCGCGCAGCAGCTTTCTGTCGGAGCGATACAGCTCTCCGACGGCGCAGTGGAGCTTTCCGACGGCGCGGGAGAGCTGGACGATGGCTCATCCGAACTGGATAAGGGCGCGGGTCAGCTGAAAAGCGGTCTGGAACAGCTCTCTACCAACAACAAGGCGCTGACACAGGGCAGCGATCAGACCTTCCAGGCGATCCTCAACACCGCCAAAAACAGCCTGACGGAACAGGGCCTTGCGGTCGGCGATCTGACTCCGGACAACTACGCGCAGGTACTGAACGGATTGATCGAGAATCTCTCCGAGGACAAGGTCAGGGCGCAGGCAACTGCGGTCGCACGCGAAAAGGTAGAGGCAGCGGTCGAAGAGAACCGTGAAGCCGTTGTGACAGGTGTCACCGCGGCTGTCAGACAAAACGTTCAGGCAGAGGTCGAAGCAGGCGTCAGAGCAGAGGTCAAAAAGGCTGTTCTCGAAACAATGAGCCTTACGCCGGAGGCATATGACGCGGCGGTCGAAGCCGGCCAGATAGATGAAGCGACACAGACAACCGTTACCACCGCGATCGAAAATCAGATGGCAAGCAATGATACGCAGGCTACCATCGCGACGCTGGTCGATCAGAATATGGGAAGCGACAACGTCAAGGCGTTGATCGACAACAATGTCACTCAGCAGATCAACACGCTGATCGAACAGAACATGAAGAGCGATGAGGTACAGAATGGTATCGCGCAGGCGATCGCCAAAGCCAAGGAGGGCGTCAAGAGCATCCAGGGTTTGAAGGCGCAGCTCGATAACTACAAGAAGTTCAACACCGGACTGAAGACCTACACCAACGGCGTTCAGTCGGCTTCCGACGGATCGAAGGATCTGAAAAACGGCACCAAGCAGCTGAAGACCGGTACGGGTCAGCTCAAGGACGGCGCAGAACAGCTCTCCGGCGGCGCACAGGAGATCAAGATCGGCACGATCCGGCTTTCGGACGGTTCCGGCGAACTGAAGTCGGGTACCGGTCAGCTGAAAAACGGCGCGCATGAGCTGACGGACGGCATCCTGACCCTGAAAAACGGTGTGCCCGCGCTGGTCGACGGCGTGACAAAGCTCAAGGACGGTTCCATGCAACTCAGCGAAGGACTCAAGACCTTCAACAGCGAGGGCATCAGCAAGATCGTCAACCTGATGAACAACGATCTCGGAAAGGTCGCGACACGCCTGAAAGCGGTCATCGACGTTTCCAAGAACTACAAGAGCTACAGCGGTCTGACCGAAGAGATGGACGGCGAGGTCAAATTCATCTACAAGACCGCCGATCTTAGCAAAGACGAAAAATAAGCCGGCATCCGTCAATAGGATATGACCCTTCTCCCCCGAACTCTTTCGGGGGAGTTTTTTACTGTATAAGAAACTGCTCGTTTCTTATACAGTAAAAAACAATTTATAATCCCCGCTCAGTTGCACGCTGCGCGCGCACGAGCGATGGGTATACGAAAGC
>OMTA01000229.1 GCA_900313895.1 uncultured Eubacteriales bacterium
ATCGCGCCGAGCCAGGTGATCATGCGAATCGGCTGGATGCTGAGCGATGTGATGCCTTCCCACGCGAGGGCAAGCATTTTCTTTAAGGGATACTTGCTTTCACCGGCGAGACGCTCAAAGCGTTCATAGGTGACGATATCGGATTTGTAGCCGACGAGCGGAACCATGCCGCGCAGGAAAATATTGGTTTCCTTATACTGCGAAAACGCCGCTAAAGCGCGTTTACTCATCAGTCGGAAATCCGCATGATTGAAGATGACCTTCGCGCCCATCTTGTTGAGGATCTTGTAGAACGCCTCAGCGGTAAAACGCTTGAAGAAAGTGTCTGTCTCACGCTTGGATCGAACACCGTAAACGACGTCGCAACCCGCCTCGTATTTTTCGAGCATCGCGTCGAAGGCGTTGATATCATCCTGAAGGTCGGCGTCGATCGAAATGACCGCGTCGGCTTTGTCTTTGAGCGTCATCAGACCGCAGAGAAGCGCGTTCTGATGGCCTCTGTTGCGACTAAGCTTGATACCCTGATAAACAGGATTCTTTTCATGAAGCTCTTTGATGATCTCCCAAGTCCTGTCCTTAGAGCCGTCATCGATAAATACGATCTTGCTGTCAGGGGTGATCTTATTCTGTTCCATCAAAGAGTTATACTTATTCAACAGCTTTCCGGCAGAATCCCGAAGAACCTCTTCTTCATTATAGCAAGGGATCGCCAGATATAACTTCGTCATGATAACTACCTCGCAATTCTAAAGAAAAGCATTTTACATACTTTTCCATATTGTATTTATTTTAATACAAAACAGCTATAATGTCAACAAATGCAGGTATTTTATACGCAACAAAAAGAAGCGTCCTGCCGCAAACAGCAAGACGCTTCTGATTCAGTGAAGATTATTTTTTGACGAATACATAGTTCTGACCTTCATCGCTGATGGAAAGCTCGTTGCCTTTTAAAGTGAAGATCTGAGTGACATCATCAATGGTGATCTTGATTTTGTCGCCATCCTGAACCCAAGTGCCTTCTTGCTTTGTCGAGAACATTTTAGCGTCAAGTATAGCGGTTTTATCGGATTTCAATTCAAGTACCATGATCTCTTCGGCAGCGCTTACACCCATCTGCTTGAGAAGCTCATCGGTGCTCATACCGGTTGTTTGAGCGCTTTCTTTTAATGCCTCGTCAACGGTTTTGCCGTCAATGGACTTCACAACATATTTGCCCTCGGGTCCGCCGCAAGCTACGAGCAGCGCTGCGATCATCATCACAACAAGGGCGATCGATACGATTGAAATTACACGCTTCATACTAAAATCTCCTTATGATACATTTTTCGGGTTCTTTCCCGATACAGAGATTCTAACATAGATAGATCAAAAAAGCAATGACTTATTTTGACAAGATTTTAATTAGGTATTGATTATTGATATTTCCTTTGATTATTTACACTAACGCTTACATCTTGGTACGGTCGCTTTCGAATCTTCGATTGGTCACTGTATAAAAGTTTAAAGGCAGAAACACCTTTCGGTATTTCTGCCTTTAAATCTAAATGGTGACCCATCGGAGATTCGAACTCCGGACACCTTGATTAAAAGTCAAGTGCTCTGCCAACTGAGCTAATGAGTCATATGGGGTGGGATACCGGATTCGAACCGGTGGTCTCCAGTGCCACAAACTGGCGCGTTAACCGACTACGCTAATCCCACCACATCTGGCGCGCCAAAAGGGATTCGAACCCCTGACCTACTGCTTAGAAGGCAGTTGCTCTATCCAACTGAGCTATTGGCGCAAAATGCGGCTGAATTCATATCAGCCTAACTATTATATAAGAAACAGCTCACTTTGTCAAGTCTTTTGAGAACTCTTTTCAATCAAATTCGGCGTTGATTTGCTCGGCATAGCGTACAGTATCCATCGCATCTTTACCGTAAGCGTCCGCTCCGATCGCAGACGCGTAATCCGCGGTCATCACCGCGCCGCCGACAATTACTTTTGTCCATGGCGCTTTTTTGCGAAGAAGCTTGATCGTTTCCTCCATCGACGGAACTGTTGTTGTCATCAAAGCCGAAAGTCCGACAAGCGGCGCGTGAAGGCGAACGGTTTCATCAACGATCACTTCCGGAGGAACATCCTTTCCGAGATCGTGTACATCAAAACCGTAATTCTCAAGCAACAATTTCACGATATTCTTGCCGATATCATGGATATCACCCTTGACCGTCGCGATCACAAAACTGCATTTCGTGTTATGATCGGATGATGTCATCGTTTTCTTGATCTCTTCAAACGCGTATTTCGCAGATTCCGCGCTCATCAACAGTCCGGGAAGATATACTTTTCCGCTCTCATAATCGCTTCCGACTTGATCCAACGCGGGGATGATATACTCCTGCACGATCTTCATGCCGTCAACGGTTTTCAGCATCTCGGCACATTGTTTTCCCGCCTGTTCTTTTCTGCCGGAGATGATCGCGGCTTTTAAATCGGAGGAATCAGACAAATCGCTTTTGGTATGACTCGATGAAATGGTGACATCATTTTCGATAGAATCGGCAAAACCGATATATGCGGAACAGTTTTCATCCAACCCCTTTAACACGCAATAGGTGTGGTACGCCTTCATCATCTCTGCGGAGAATGGATTCAAGATCGCTGCGGATAAGCCGTTTTCCAGCGCCATCGTAAAGAAAGACGCATTGACGATATCGCGCTTCGGCAAGCCGAAGGAGATATTGGAAACACCGAGAGAAGTATGCGCACCCAGCTCATATCGGATCCTGCGGAGAGACTCGAGCGTTGTTTTTGCCGCCAGAGGATCGGCGCTGACAGCCATTGCGAGGGTACCACCCTGCCGTCCGCAGTTTCCGGGATACCGTTTTCGTCAAGCGTCAACGCGACAGCCACGCCGCCGTACTTTTTCATCAGTGGGAAGATCGCGTCCATGCTCTCCTGTTTACCGTTGACGGAATTGATCAGCGGTTTGCCGTTATAGATCCGCAGCGACTGTTCCATCGCGACAGGATCGGAGGTATCGATCTGCAACGGCAGATCACAGATCGATTGTAATTCGTAAATGACCTTTTTCAGAACGGCAGGCTCATCCAGCTCAGGCAGTCCGACATTAACGTCAAGAATATCCGCGCCGGCTTTTTGCTGTGAATTTCCTTCATTGAGAAGATAGTCGATATCATTTTGACGCAGCGCTTCTTTGAGGCGCTTCTTACCGGTCGGATTGATCCTCTCGCCTATCAGAACCGGCTTTTGATCAAAGAATACTGCATCCGTGTAGGAAGATACTACGGTATCGTGCTTTTCGGTATTGGGTACAAATGTATAGCTGCCGATCGATTCCACTAAAGAACGGATATAATCGGGAGTAGTACCGCAGCAACCTCCGGCGATCCGAACACCGTCGTGGACTAAACCGGCGCTGATATGCGCAAATTCCTCTGCGGATGTATTATAGACGGTTTTGCCGTTGATACTCTGCGGCAACCCGGCGTTCGGCTTCAACAGCAGCGGTACAGACGCATATTTCATGTATTCCTTGATGATCGGAGCGAGCTTATCGGGACCGAAAGAGCAGTTGACGCCGATCGCGTCGGCTCCCATGCCCTCGAGCATTGCGACCATCGCCGCGGGAGATGCGCCGGTCATAAGCTTGCCGTTCTCACTGTACGCGTTAGATACAAAGACAGGAAGATCGCAGTTTTCCTTTGCTGCAAGCAGAGCCGCCTTTGTTTCATAGCTGTCGTTCATGGTCTCGATCATGATCAGATCGACGCCGCATGCAACACCCAATTGAACGGTAAGCGCGAATATGCTGACAGCTTCTTCAAAATCCAGATCGCCCATCGGCTTCAGCAATCTGCCGGTAGGGCCGATATCCAACGCGATGTACTTTTCCTGAGGGGCGTCGGCTCGTTCACGCGCGGTTTCAGCGTTTTGGACAGCGGCACGGATAATCTCTTCCAGCTCATCTTCGGAATAATGCAGCAGGTTTGCGCCGAAAGTATTGGTATTGACGATATTGGAACCGCTCTCATAATACGCCTGATGGATCGCGATGATCTCTTCAGGGTGTGACAGGTTCCAGCGTTCCGGCTGCTCGCCGGCTTGAAGTCCGCGCGCCTGGAGCAAAGTTCCCATACCGCCGTCAAGGATCACAATATTCTGCTTTAAATAATCTCGTAAATTCATGGTTTCCTCTTATTTCTTATAGATGCAATCAGGCTTGTTACAACTATCACAGGGATTTGTCGATGGTTGCCGATCGGAACCGACTCC
>OMTA01000185.1 GCA_900313895.1 uncultured Eubacteriales bacterium
ACCCGCAGGCTTTAACTCCCAATCGGTTTTCTGGTCGCCAAAGACCGCAACCCAGTTGTCGAAGTGCTGTAATCCGTGGTCACGCAGGAAGTCATACTCCAAGTAACGCATCATAGTGTGCAATTCCGTGATAGAATTGCTCAGAGGCGTGCCAGTTGTGACACTCCAATGATGATTTGAAAAACGGAACTAACAGTCGATATTGCGGTAAATATAACATTGTGTTATGATAAGATATAGATAAATATCTTATATCCGAGACGAATTTTAACATAGCATCACTTTTAATGGGTAAGCATACAAAATGAGAAAATCATTTGTTTGATACTTGACAAACAAACTTAAATGTGATAAAATATTGATTTGGAAAGAGCGTTCTTTATCTGCGAATGATTAGCTGATTAGAGGATGCTCTTTTTGGTTCAAAATACTATATGAAAGGACTTAGCAAATGGTAAAAATGCACAATCGTATCATCGCCGGCGTATTGTCCACACTTAGTGAGGTATGAAATGAAAAAACAGAAGAAAAGAAAGCGCGTAATTTGGCTTGTTATTATTATACCAATCATTTTAACAGTATTTCCAATTAAATTCACAAAGAAAGCAAATAATAACAGTGAAGAAGAATATTATATAGCAAGTTGTATATCAGAAGGCACAACAGATGCAGGAGTATGGATAATTATAGGAAATAATGAAGGTATGTGGGAAGATGAAATGCCTGTTATTTTTAATGGAAAGAATCCTAAAAATATCCTTTCTTATGATATATGTAATAATGATACAGAATTTATAATTTATGGTAAATTATCAAAAAAACAGGATGAGGAGTACTATACACTTAATAGTCAAAGATGGGAAATATATGATGAAGTAAGAAGAGGAGAGTATGCATATAGAATACCATTTAAACATTTTATTACTGTATATGACTTGAAGTGGTTTGACTTCTTACTTACTGATAAAGGATACGACTAATCTATTACTTCATATAAACCATATCCGAAGGAATGCGCTGCAGAGCGTGAACAGCTAAAGAAAGAGCTTTTGAATCGGATCACTCAGATCTGGTAGAAATAATAAGGGGGCGGTGGCATGAAACAGCCGGTAATACGGATGGAGCGAAAATATGTCAAGGTCACTTCCGATTTTGATGCAACAGGCTATATGCAGCCGAGAACGATAACATGGGAGGACGGACGAGTATTCAGAATCGAAGCGGTCAAGGATTTCAGGCCTGCCGGTGCGAACCACGACAGCCTGACCTGCGGCTGCTATACGGTCGTTATTAAAGGAGAGATCAAGTATCTTTTCTTTGAAAAAGCGAATACACATCATGTCAGCAGTGTCGGCAGATGGTATGTGGAGTGTCCGGTCGTGATACAGTAAGCGAAGAACATAGGGGGCGTAGGTTATGAACAAGGTTTATATCGCTATTGATCTGAAATCATTTTACGCCTCGGTCGAGTGCGTTGACAGGCATCTTGACGCTCTGACAACAAATCTCGTCGTTGCAGACGAATCCCGCACCGAGAAAACGATCTGTCTGGCGGTCACACCTTCGCTGAAAGCCTACGGTATTTCCGGACGCGCCCGACTGTTCGAGGTTGTGCAGGCTGTCAAGGAAATCAACCAGAAACGGTTTAATGAGGCGTTCCGCCGGAAACTGCTGCCGCGGGATGAGAACGGCAAGTATCATTTCAGTTCCGCCTCTTTTGATGCAGAGGCACTTGCCGCCGATCCGTCACTGGAGCTGTCATACATCATAGCGCCGCCCCGCATGAGATTGTATGAGGAAATCAGCACAAAGATTTTTTCGATCTATATGCGGTATATCTCTCCGGAGGATATCCATGTATACAGCATTGACGAGTGCTTTATCGATGCGACCGGATATCTGAGCACCTACCACATGACGGCACACGAGCTGGCCATGACGATGATCCGGGAGGTGCTGTATGAGACTGGTATCACCGCGACTGCCGGTATCGGAACGAACCTCTACCTTGCTAAGGTCGCTATGGATATCGTTGCAAAGCACGTTCCTGCTGATAAGGACGGTGTCCGCATTGCAGAGCTTGACGAAATGAAATACAGAGAGTTGCTCTGGTGCCACACGCCCCTGACGGATTTCTGGGGGCTTGGCGGCGGAACCGCAGCCCGTGTTGCGGCGCTGAACTGCTATACCATGGGTGATATCGCACGACTGAGTACGATAAACGAAGATCTGCTATATAAGGCACTGGGCGTGAAGGCTGAAATCGTGATCGACCATGCATGGGGCTGGGAGCCGACAGAGATCGCAACGATCAAGTCCTACAGGCCTTCTACAAACTCGCTATCCTCCGGTCAGGTGCTGAAGGAGCCGTATACCGCCGAGCTTGCAAGGCTGATTGTCCGGGAAATGACGGAGCTGCTTGTGCTGGATATGGTCAGAAAGTACGTTGTTACGAAGAAGTTGACACTGACAATCGGCTACGACCGGACATCTGTGCAGCTGGTACGTAGGGGCAGAACGCCGAAGGAAGACGAATACAAGGTCACATCGACAGGAAAGCGATACAACGGTGTCGTCCACAAGGATCACTACGGCAGGCCTGTTCCGAAGCATGCGCACGGTACAGGAAACCTAGAAAACTGGACATCCTCTACGACTGCGATCGCTGAGTGTATGATGCAGCTCTATGATCGGATAATAGATCCTGATCTTATGGTGCGCAGGATCAACATCTGCGCCTGCAACCTGATATACGAGAACAATATCCCGGATGATGACGGTCCTGTTCAGCTTGAACTTTTTGTAGACTATGAAGAAGTCGAACGCCAGAAAGCGGAGAAAAAGCGCAAGGAAGAACGTGAACGCGCTCTGCAGCGGGCAACATTACAGCTACAGGGCAGGTTCGGCAAAAACGCTGTTCTGCGGGGCATGAACCTGATGGAAGGCGGAACAACGATAGAACGAAATGGCCAGATTGGTGGCCATAGAGCTGAGGCTTCGGAGGTGAAGAAGGATGGCAAAAGGGATAAAAAGCAATGAACCTGATGCAAGAGTCGTCTATGCAGACATCATCAGGCTGCCGCACTGGCAGTCGCCTGCACGAACACCGATGTCTGCCTATGAGAGAGCAGCACAGTTCTCGCCCTTTGCAGCACTGACCGGTTATGAGGACATGATTGACGAGGAGGCGAGGGAGGTAGGCGTTTTTCACGAACTGACCGAATCTGAGATGGAAGTGCTGAACCAGAAAATTAGCCTGATCTCGGATGCGCTGGAGAACGACCGCCATCCTGTTCTGAAGTTCACGTACTTTATCGCCGATATCGCAAAGGACGGTGGCTTCTATGTCACGATGACCGAGCGCGTCAGGAAGATAGATGCTATCGGACGAAAGATACAGCTTTTCAAGACCGTAGGGGCGAGCAAGAGCTATATGGAGCTTGAGATGGACAAGATCAAGGAAATATCTGGGGATTTGGTTGATTTTATAGTATAAGTGGATAATTTGACTCTGCAGTAAGAGTGAGTTGAGAAAACAACTTTGATGCAGAGTCTTTTTATACGAATGTTCCTTGTCTTTGACGAAAAAATGCGGAACGTGTATTGAAATTCACAGCGAATTGTGATATAATAGATAATGTATAAGTATAGGCTGCCGTAGAGCGCTTTCTGGAGGTAAACGATGATAACTGGTGTCATAAAAAACAAGATAGATAAGATTTGGACGGATATCTGGGCAGGCGGTATCACTAATCCGCTGACG
>OMTA01000191.1 GCA_900313895.1 uncultured Eubacteriales bacterium
TCCCGGTTTCCAAGATAATTATTATGAACGTCAGTCACAGCCATAGGAAACGGGTGTGGGCGAAGCCCACCATTAATTGTCAACTGTCCATTGTCAACTATCAATTATATTTCCAGTCCCCAGCTCAGCATCTCCGGGAAGTAAACCGCCCAGAAGCCCTCACTGTGCGTGCCGTCGTTATCAACAACGGTTTTCATCTTATCGGCAGGATACCCCTTCGCCTTCAGCCAGCCCTCCATCGCGACAGCGTCCTTGTACAGCTCCTTTTCGAGCTGATCGTTACCGTTGCCGTTGAAGAAGTAGACGCGCGGCACGTTGCCGGAAAAGTCCTTCGCGCCGAGGTAGCTGTCCCAAACAGACTTATCAAAGAGCAGGAACGCGGGCGACAGCGCGCCGACATAGCGGAACTTATCCATATGCTCCATACCGATATAGAACGCCTCGATGCCGCCGGACGACGACCCCGCGACGCCGCGGATCGAGCTTGTGTTGTAGTTCTTCTCGACATACGGGATGACGGTGTTGACCATAAAGTCGGCGTACACCTTACCGCCGCCGTTCGCAAACGACGTACCGTAAGACTGAGCGATCGTGCTGAGCTTTCCGAGATTCGGCGTCAGCTCATGATCACGCTTGTTGGTCGAATTATCCACACCGACCACGATCACACCGTCGCCGCCGTTCTTCATCAGCGAGAGAACGGTCTCGTCACATTCCCATTCATATCCCGAGAGCGTCGATTTCTGACCGAACAGGTTCTGACCGTCGCACATATACAGCACAGAGTACTTCTTAGTTTTATCATTCGCGTTATAGCCCTCGGGCGTCCAGATGTAGACGGGCTTCTTGTAGCCCTCGGGATAGTCCATATTGACGGTCGTGATCTTGATCCGTGCCGTTGTTAAAGATGACGCGGTCATATTTGGTGACGTCCGCCGTGACGGAATAGACCTTCTCGCCCTCGTTGTTCACCTTGACATATTTCATCGCCGCACCCGGCCACGCGCTCATCGCCGTACCGGTCGCCTGATTGTAGACATAGGCATTGACGGTCGTCCAGTTCTTGTTGTTGCTGAAATAGACGGTGATATTGTTCTTCACCTTGGTCACCTCTTCCTGCGGTTCGGTCGAAGGTTGTGTCGGCGCCTCTGTCGGCTTAACGGTCGGCTTCTGTGTCGTCGGCTGCGTAGGCGTTTCACTCGGCAGGATATCTCCCGCCGGGAAACGGTCGATCAGTCCCGCGACATACCGCTGGATCTCGGTCGCGTCCAATATCGTCAGTTCCTCGCCGCCGCAAACCTTCGCGCGCTCGATCGCGTTATCGTCAAGCGTATCAAGGTTTACCAGCCATCGCTGGATCACGGTCGCGTCAAGGATCGAGATATCGCCGTCGCCGTCCACATCGCCGCGCTTCTGCACAGCCGGAACGCCGACCGCGGTCGCGCATAATACCGATACCGCCAACGCTGCGATCAAAACAACACAAATGATTCGTTTTAACATAAAAGCACCTGCTTTCGCCGATAATAAAATGATCACCTATATTATAAGGACTTCCCGATACAAATGCAATAAGAGATGACAAGAAAATCACAAAGATTACGCTTATGTCGCTTTTATTGACAAAGAATTGTCGTATTTGTTATAATGTACGGTGACAAATCATCTTTAGGGTGACTGTAAATATCCGAAAAGGAGGTGCGCCGATGGCAAGAAAAAGAATTCCCGCGATCAACGAGTCCGAGCTTGAAACCGATCAACCGGTGTTTTCACTCCGGGACTGGATCAAAGACCATCTGATCGTCATCTATTTCGGCGCAGCGATCCTTTTGATCATCGCGATATTTGTTGGCATCAGCGCCTATCAGAACGCCAATCATCCGATCGCTAAATTCATGTCCGCATCCTCAAAAAATTTCAATTCCTCTTTCCGCTTTGATCTTGAGATGATCGAAAACGGAAACACACGGATGCGCTATAAGGGAACCTATTCCGCCAATCCCTCGAAGCAGAACGTCAAGGCGCTCTATGACGCCGACTACGGCAGCTATTCCTACATGGGCGCTGTCTATTCCGAGGGCGAAACACGCGTCAACGGCAATCTGTACAACGGCAAATGGCGTCTGCGCGACTGTACCGAAAAGGTACTCAATTTCTTTGATTTCAACACCAAATACAAAGCGGGGCGTTTTGACGGCGCATCCTTCCTGCGCTTTACGGACTTGACCTCCCGCTATTCCGCAGATGAGCTGAACACCTTCATGAAGCTCATCAAAAGCCGCATGGACGGCGATTCCGATCTCGCTACGGCAAAGATCACCTCGTCCGGCGATTCAAAGACCTACACCTTTGATATCAATCTGCGGGAATTCTTTGATCTGGTACGCGACAAAGGCGCCTCCGTATTCTTCAGCTCGCTCGACTACGACGCATTCTGCTCCATGTACAAGCAAAACGAGAGCACCGTCCGTCAGGCGGACTGTATCTTCACCTACACGATCAATAACGCCGGCTGGATGACCGAAATGAGCCTATCCGTCACCGTCGGCGGCGAAGAATACACCGTCAAATGCACGATGGATGATTTCGGCGAAGCCGCGGTCAATTTCCCCTCAACCTTTATGGACGCTCTCGAAGCAGAGTGACGTCTTTACCCTTTATGATCTACACGCACAAGGCAGGTGAACCGCTATCAAACCGTCAGAGATCGAATACGCAGCCTATTGTACGGTAGGCAAGCTCCGCCGTAATAACGAGGACAACTTCTACTGCGACGGCAGGATCCGCGACGATGTCAACAACAATGCCGACGTCGCGTTATCCGGTTCGGTTTATTCCGATACCAATGAAATGTTCGCTGTTTTTGACGGCATGGGCGGCGAGGCTTGCGGCGAGGTCGCGTCCTTTGTCGCGGCTTCCCATTCCGAGCTGTTCGCGCGCGACCGCGAGCGCTACGAGGAATACCTCTATGAGCTCAGCGAGCTACTCAACGAAAAGGTGCGCGAGGAGACCGAGGCGCGTTCTTTGGTTCTGATGGGCACGACCGCCGCGATGATCCAGTTCTGCAAGGGCGACATCTATGTCCTCAACGCGGGCGACAGCCGAGTTTACCGCCTCCTAAAGCACGAGTTAAAACAGCTTTCCGTCGATCATATCGCGATCGGCTACGGCGGCAAGGCGATCACCAAATTTCTCGGGATACCCACCGATGACAAGCTCCGCCCCTATATCGCGAGCGGCGAGTACAAGGCGGGCGACGTCTATCTGCTCTGCACCGACGGCGTGACCGATATGCTGTCGGACGAAGAGATCCTCTCTCTCATCGATAACAAAGACCCGCTTGATATCTCCTGCCGCGCGCTGATCGCCGCTGCGATGGAAAAAGGCGGCGTCGATAACGCCACCGCGATCCTGCTGCGCGTCAAAAAGTAAAACAAAACAGAACAGGGATGCTATATGGAATACAAGAATGAAAAGACCGCCAACCGCAGGCGGTACAAATCACGCTATCACAGCCCCCATAATTACAAAACAAAACGCTCCAAGTCCGAAAACCGCGCCGCGATCCTCGTCGGCATCGCGACCTTTATCGTGCTGACCTCACTGGTGCTGGTTTTCACCTTCGGCGACAATATCTTCAAGTTTCTCGACGATACCTTCCACCCCTCGACGATCAGCGACGCAAAGGCGGACGCTCAGGGCAGCACCCTCGGCGTCGTAGCCGAGACCGCGACCGAGCAGAGCGGATCATCCAAAGGCTTCATCCCGTCGATCACCGTCCCCTCCGAGGGTGCAAGCACACCTCAGACAGCCCAAAGCGCCGACTTCGAGCGGCTCTTGAAGGCGTCGGGGCTCAACGCCGCGAAGATCACCTCCCAACAGCTGATCTTTGTCGAATCCTCCGGCACCAACGCGACGGTCTACACCTTTGAGAAGGATTCCTCCGGCAAATGGAACCAGGTTCTCGACCCGATCAGCGGCTTCACCGGCGAAGGCGGCGTCAAAGCGACCACCGCTCCCGGCGACAACGTCACCCCCAAGGGCAACTTCGCCGTCGAGTACGCGATGGGCACCAACGAAGACCCCGGCACGATGCTCGAATACCGCGAGATCTACGAGGGAATGCGCTGGATCACCGATCCCGCCTCCATCAACTATAACCGCCTTTTGGACGACGATGCCGCGACCGAAGATTATGAGACCTATCAGGATCTTACCGAGTACACGGTATCCTACCCCTATTGCCTGATCCTGAACTACAACCGCGACCCTGTCGATCCCGCCAAGGGCTGCGCCAAGTTCCTGCATATCAGCGCAGCGCCCACCCCGCGCGGCGGCGTCGGCATCTCCGAGAGCGACCTCTACAACATCCTCTTGTGGCTCAATCCGTCCAAAAAGCCCTACGTCTGTATCTTTTGATCCCCGCACAAAAAGCCGTCCGATCGGACGGCTTTTTTTCATGAGACCCCACCGCAGGAAGAGGTCTGTTAATGAGGAATTAGGAATGAGGAATGAGGAATTATGATAGCGAGGAGTTAGGCGTGAGGAGTTGATTTG
>OMTA01000134.1 GCA_900313895.1 uncultured Eubacteriales bacterium
TATTTGCCGCCCAGTTCCTCAAATAATGATTTTGCCATTGTCTGTTACCTCCACATTCTTTTTTATTTTGAATGTCCGCAAAATCCGTCCTACATCACTGGATCATTGAGATGAGTGAGATGATGGCGACAGCGAATGCGAAGAGTATTGAGGGGATCAAGTCCTTTCTCAGCCGTCAGAAGGAGACCTACAAGGGGCCGTATGAGACCCACCCTGCGGACAGGCTGCGTCAATGTGTGTTTGCCGGGACGACGAACCGTCAGGACTTTTTACCGAGAGATCGGACAGGCAATCGGCGGTTCATTCCTGTGAATGTGTATCCGGAAAAAGCAGAGGTGCATATCCTTGCAGATGAATCATCATCACGCGCCTATATCGATCAAATGTGGGCGGAGGCGATGGTTATTTATCGCAGCGGCGACTACAAGCTGTCCTTTACAGCGGAGCTGGAAAACAGCCTGCGTGACCGGCAACAGGACTTCATGCAGGAGGACACACAAGCGGGAATGATCTATGCGTTCTTAGAGGATTTCACCGGTGATCGGGTATGCTCCAAGCTGCTCTACGCCGAGGCGCTGGGAAACACATTCAATCAGCCCCAGTCATGGGAGACGCGCGAGATCTGCGAGATCATGAACACCGGTATTGCCAACGGCACTATTAAGGGCTGGCGAGCTTACAAAAACCCGAAGCGCTACGCCAAGTACGGATCACAAAAAGGTTGGGAGCGAATTAAAGAACAACCGTTGGTTGACAATTCGATTACGGCTGATGACGATCTTCCGTTTGATTGACCTGTTAAGCTCTTTGAGTTGACAACTCGGTTGACGTTTGGTTGACATCTCGGTTGACAGCGCAAATCCGGATAAACAGTGGTTTTTTATCATCTGTAAACCATGTAAACCAATAATAGTAAGAAAAATAATAAAACACCTAAAAGGGACAAACCGTGTTGATTGAAAAAGTCTTTACCCTCGGTTGACAGTTGACGGTTGACAGGCGCATACGCTTTTATCTGCCAACCTGTTCCGCCTGATATTGTTCAGCGCAGCAGTGATCACAGTTTTAAGAGGTTTAACCGACGGCTTACACAGAAACGAAGCAAATAGCTTCGACGCTTTTCGTCAGTTTACCGCTTCGCGAAATCAGGAGCAGCTGTTATAATTAAACTATATAGGTTTGCTCCCTTGAAGGTTAAAATGCATTTACGCTTTTCATAAGATAAGGAGGCTATATAATTTGTCAAACACTTGCAGTTCAGCAGTCATACATATGGGTGCAAACAGCAAAAAGTTTATCAAAGAGTTTCAGACGTCGCTTGCAAATCATGCTGTGGCGCCCCTCAGCCACTGCTCGCCGAGTGAGCTGAAAACGATTAAGGAGAGCATCCGGATCATACATATAGGCAGAAAGGAATTTCAATTACCGATTGCCGCATAAAGAATTCAAGTGGGGCAGGTTTGTACCTGCCCCACACAAGGAGGAGAGTTATCAATGAAAAAGAAAAACAGGATCTCTTTTGCAGACGACGACCGTAAGGTAGCCATCTACGCCAGAAAATCAAGGATCACTCATAAAGGCGACAGTATCGGCGTTCAGTTCAAGCAGAGCGCCGACTACGCCAAGCTCCAGCTCAGCCTTTCCGATGACTATGAGTTTGAGCACTATGAGGACAAAGGACTGAGTGGGTACTATTCCGACCGACCTGATTTTCAGCGTCTGCTTCACGATATTGAGAACGGCAAGATAAAGGCTGTTGCCTGTTACAAGCTCGACCGTATCAGTCGTAAGACCGCCGATTTGATGCGCCTGCTCGAATACTTCGAGCGCTTTGATGTAACTCTCTTAGTGTGTTCCAATAATATCAATACGCAGATCAGCACCTCAAAGATTATCATTCAGGTGCTTGCCATCATCGCTGAGTTTGAGCGCGATACGATCACCGAACGTATCCAGGATAACCTGATGGAGCTATCCAAAGACGGGCGATGGTTAGGCGGCAGAGCGCCGACAGGCTTTACCACAAAGCGTGTGTCGGTAGGCTCAGGTAAGAATAAAACGGCGATCACTTACCTTGTCAGCCTTGATGACGAAAAGAAGCTTGTTCAAAAGATATTTAAAACCTTTTTGCAGGAGCGATCCATTTGCAAAACGGCAACCATTATCGGAGAAGATCACAAAACGAAGCAGGGCGCGAAATTCACAGAGCTTGCCGTGAAGGACATTCTGCGCAATCCGATTTATTGTACCGCCGATGAGAGAGCCTATCAATACTTTCTCGATCAAGACGCAAATGTTTACGGAGAATCATCGGATTATGATGGACATTCGGGCATTTCGGTGTATAATAGAACTGATCAGTATAAGATCGAGGACGATGATTCCACATTCTTCAGTCCCAAGTTCTCACAGGGCAGGAGAAACAGGGATGTATCGGAGTGGATCATCGCGGTCGGCCGACACGAAGGGATCATATCCTCAAAGGAATGGATACAGACCCAAAAGCTGTTGGCGGAGATCGCTAAGAGATATAACCGTCCGCATAGGCGTACTAACGCGCTGCTTGCCGGACTGATCCACTGTCCGTATTGCGGAAAGCGGCTGAACGTCACCTCCGAATCCGACCGATGGACGAACGGCAAACCACGCTTCAAATATACCTGCCCCGGCTACCGTAAAAAGGAATGCGGTTTTATCGCTGTTGACGGTGTGCTGACAGATGAATTTGTCGTAAAGAAGCTATCCGAGATCAACGACGAGAACAGCGAATACTACTATGAGCTGATACAGGAGCGCATCGACAGGCTGATCCTTTCCGACGAGAATGAGCGAGAGTATCGCGATACAAAGAAAGCGGTCGAAAAGATAAAAGCCGACATCGCGGCGCAAATCAGAAATATGCGCGACGCCGACGACGACATCAAGCCGTTCTATCAAGAGGACATCAACAGCTTGAAGGACGAGCTCGAAAAACAGCAAGCGGTTCTGAACAGGATCGAAGCGCTGAAAAGCGAATCCCGCAACATCGAAACGGAACTAAAACAGATCAGAAAGGTTCTGCTGTCCTTTGCCGAATACGCAAAGGAAGCAACGCCGGAGGTGCTGACCTCGCTTATTCGATCGGTAGTGGAACGAATCTATGTTACCACCGAGAACGGCGAACGCGTCTGCCATATCTTCATCAAGGGCTGTTCCGACGAGGATTATTCCGAGCTGTTTGAGGGGACTGAAAACGCAGATAAAACCTGCGCTTCGTCTCTTTCTGCTCAAATGTGTGATTCGGGTAAGGATTGTAAACGGCATCCATACCTACGCGGGAATACAGCTGAGAAACAAATGCAGTGAGATCATGCGCGCGCAGGGGCATGAGGAGCCGACGGGTCAGGCGAAGATCACGCCCGGCTACAATCTGCCGAGCAAATATGTGCTGCACACGGTCGGGCCGATCGTCAGCGGCAGGCTGAACGAGAAGCACTGTGAGCTGCTGAAAAGCTGTTACCTCTCCTGCTTGAAGCTAGCCGAGGAAAACGGCGTGGAGAGCGTCGCGTTCTGCTGTATCTCGACGGGCGTGTTCGGCTTTCCGCAGAGAGAAGCCGCGCAGATCGCGGTCGATACCGTGCGGGAATATCGCGCGCAGACGGATAGCGATATCAAGGTCATCTTCAATGTGTTCAAGGACGAAGATCTTTTGATCTATCGCGGGCTGCTGGGATGAGGGCAGACCTTTTATAATGACTGACCGTATAAATTTAAATATAATCCGGTTTTCGGTGGACTTTTTGCTGAAAAGATGTATAATAGACGCAAGCACGGGAATGTGCTCCATTATGATTCAGGAGGAAATATCATGAAAAGAATCGCTATGATCGTTGCCGTTGTGCTGGTGGTCGCTGTTGTGGCTTCGCTGGCTGCGTGCGGTGAAAAATCACCCGTTATCGGTACATGGAACTCGAACGACGCGGAGGGATCTTCCATCGTTTTCAAAGAGGATGGTACCGGTTCGATGGGCTCTTCCGATTTTGCCCTGACCTTTAGCTATACCGAGAAGGATAAAAAGCTGGAATTGACCCGCGTCGGCGAAAAGGAAAAGATCGTGTTTGAATATGCGATCAACGGAGATCAGCTCAGTCTGAAGTCGGAAGACGGATCGACCCTGACTTACACAAAAGCAAAATAACGGCATACGCAACAAGGCAGCTCGCATGAAGCGGACTGCCTTGTTTTTGCATTACGATGTATTTCAAATGATCTGCCGTGTTATGCCTGTTCCGCCTGTATCTCTTTCTGCACATCCTCGATCACGTCGCTGAGCTTGATTTGCTTCATCTCGTTTTCCATCGAGGTCTGGATCTGAGAAAGGCGGCAGTCTGTAGCGGCATGGATGTTCCGTCCGACGGGACAGTCCGGATTCGGATGCTCGTGAAAGTGAAACAGCCCCTCGTCCTTGACGCTGTCGACCGCCTTGTAGATGTCATAAAAGGTGATAGCAAAGATGTCTTTGACGACCGTGTGCTGTGCCGCGCTCTTGTTATCCTCTCTGACAAAGGCTGTTACGTCCATGCCGCGATCAACGGCTTCCCGAACGATCAGTTTTCCTGCTTTTCCGTTTGCTGCTACTATTGCGATTTTCATAATCAGTTCCTCCTGATAAAGTGTTATTTGAGGTGCAAGGAGTTTCATTTATCCTACACTTGTAATATAGCACATTACAAGTTTTTGCAAAACTTTTTTGATCGGATAAGAAAATCGTGCCTTTGGCACGCAATTTTCGTATTGCCATCGCCCGTGCGCACATCCAGTGCGCTACTGGGCGGGCACTATAAATCTTTTTTACTTTATAAGAAACGAGCAGTTT
>OMTA01000136.1 GCA_900313895.1 uncultured Eubacteriales bacterium
CGGCACTGCCGCCGCGACCTCTACCGGAACGTGGGCGTTTTTGAACGTCACGGTTCCGCCGAGGGAGATATACATCCCGAGCTTCATGACCTCTTTGAGCATTTCCACCGAACCGGAATAACAGTGCATCAGTCCCTTGGGACGATACTTTCTGAGCAGCTCCATTACGTCGCCGTGCGCCTCGCGGTCATGGATAACGACGGGCGCGTCGAGATCTTTCGCAAGCTGCAGTTGCTCTTCGAAGACACGGTTTTGCACATCCCGCGGGATGTCCCAATGATAGTCAAGCCCTATCTCACCGATCGCGAGCACCTTCGGGTGCTTGTACAGTTCGGCGAGCTGTTCGAGATAGTCGTCTTGGAGTCCCTCAAGGTTTTCGGGATGGATCCCCGCGCAGACATACATGAAATCGTACTTCTCCGCGTAGGCGATCGCGGTACGGGCGGTCGTAAGATCGACCGAGGCGTTGACGATCCCGCATACGCCGTTCCCGGGCATGGAGGATAAAAGATCGTCCCGATCCACGTCGAACCACTTGTCATCATAATGCGCGTGGGCGTCAAAAATGTTGTTGAGCATAAGTAACCTCAAAGGGAGGAGCAGCGCATCGTTGCTCCTCCCAAATTCCTTTCAATCAGGTGCGGACAGAATCCGCCCATCACTCCTAACTCCTAACTTCTAACTCCTAACTAAACCAGACTTCCGCCGGGCTTGATCTCGTCGTCGATGGTCACGACGCGGAGTTTTCCGTCATACTCGGCGGAAAGGATCATGCCCTGACTCTCGATGCCCATCATCTTGCGGGGCGCGAGGTTCGCGACAAAGGCGATGTGCTTGCCGACCAGCTCGTCCGGCTCGTAGTACTCCGCGATACCGGAGAGGATCGTGCGCTCGCCGAAGCCGTCGTCAAGGGTGAATTTCAAGAGCTTCTTGGACTTCTTCACCTTTTCGCAGGCGAGAACCTTCGCCACGCGCATCTCGACCTTCTCAAAGTCGTCAAAGACGATCTCGTCCTTGTGGGGATCGAGCTCGACCGCAGGCTCCTCGGCGGGAGCGTTGTTCTGATAGATCGCGTTCAGCTCGTCGATCTCTTTCTCGATGTCGATACGCGGGAAGATCGCCTCGCCCCTATGGACGGTGATATCGAGCGGCAGAACGCCGAACTTGTCCGCGTTCTCGTATGTCGCATAGTCTCCCGCGCCGATCTGCTCAAAGACCTTGGGCATGGTGGTGGGCATGAACGCGGAGAGAAGTGTCGCCGCGATACGGATGGTATCGAGCAGGTTGTAGAGGACGGACGCGAGGCGCGCCTTTTTGGACTCGTCCTTACCGAGGATCCACGGGGTGGTCTCGTCGATATATTTATTCGCGCGGGAGATGACCTTGAAGATCTCCTCGAGCGCAAGGTTCAGCTGGGTATTCTCGACATAGGTATCGACCTTTGCCTTTAGGGCGGTCGCGGTCGCGATCAGGTCGTCGTCAAAACCGCCTGCTTCGCGGTCGGTCGGAAGAGTGCCGCCGAAATATTTGTCGATCATCGCGACGGTACGGCTGACAAGGTTGCCCAGTCCGTTCGCGAGGTCGCTGTTGATACGGTTGATCATGATCTCGTTAGAGAAGGAGCTGTCCGCGCCGAGCGCCATCTCGCGCATGATATGATAGCGGATCGCGTCGACCCCGTAACGCTCGCCGAGAATGAACGGATCGACGACGTTGCCCAGCGACTTGCTCATCTTCTGACCGTTGAAGGTGATCCAGCCGTGGACGGCAAGGTGCTTCGGGAGCGGCTGCTCCAGAGCCATCAGCATCGCCGGCCAGATGATAGCATGGAAGCGCATGATATCCTTCGCGACCATATGGACGTCGGCAGGCCAGTACTTCGCATAATCCTCAAACGCACCGTTCTGATAGCCCAGCGCGGTGATGTAGTTGGAGAGCGCGTCGATCCAGACATAGACGACATGACCGGGATCGAAGGTGACCGGGATGCCCCATGAGAAGCTGGTACGCGATACGCAGAGATCCTCGAGGCCGTAGGTCTTGACGCCGTTTTCATCGACCTTGGGCTGCAAAAAGTTGTTGACAAGCTCCACCGCGCGGGTCTTGGGACGCAGGTAGTCGGTCTCGGTCAGGAGCTTTTCGATACGCTCGGCAAAGGGCGCCATCTTCATGAAATAGGCTTCCTCGCTTGCCTCGACGACCTCGCGGCCGCAGTCGGGGCATTTACCGTCGAGAAGCTGGGACTCCGTCCAGAAGCTCTCGCAGGGAGTGCAGTACTTGCCCTTGTACTCGCCTTTATAGATATAGCCGCGGTCATACAGCTCCTTAAAGATCTTCTGTACGGACTCGACGTGGTAATCATCGGTGGTGCGGATATAGCGGTCGTAACTGATGTTCATGTACTCCCAGAGCTTCTTGAAGATCGCGACGATCTCGTCGACATACTGCTTGGGGGTGATGCCGCGCTCCTTCGCTTTTTCCTCGATCTTCTGGCCATGCTCGTCGGTACCGGTCAGGAACATGACGTCATAGCCCTGCATTCGCTTATAGCGCGCGATCGAGTCGCACGCGACGGTCGTATAGGTATGTCCGATATGGGGATTACCCGAGGGGTAATAGATCGGGGTCGTAATGTAGAATGTCTTTTTGTTGCAGTTCTCACACATAGTCTTTCACCTTCCGTGATTATTTCGGGTGTCCGGGGTTACACCTCATCCACCGCTGACGCGGTCCCCCTTCCCCTCAAGGGGAAGGCATTATCGCAGATATAGTTAGTATATCACAGAATTTTCCTTTATGCAATACGAAAAAGCGAACGCATGACGCGTCCGCTGTGATCGTTATGGTTTTCTGTCAATCTCTGTTTTCGGGAACGCCTTTGGAGGATCCGCCCTTTGCCACGGAGGCGGACTCCAGCTTTGCGTTGACAATGATCTCGGTATCGAAATCGTCAAATTCGATCAGGTCTTTTTCGGTAAAGATATCCTTGACCTTATTGTATTCCTCCGCATAGTACGCATCCATTCTGCCGTCCATCGGGAAGGTCATATAGGCATTATTCAAGCTGTGGACGGGATAAGGCTGATCGTTCTCATCCAGATCATAGGCATAGAACTTTCGCCGAACCTGCTCAACGACACAGTCCGCCGAGAAGCCGACGGTTTTGGTCTCGGTACTGCCGTCCGTATAAGCGACCGTCACACTGAGCATCAGATGCCGCAGCACCTCGTTGATATAGTCGTCAAACGCCTTTTTGACCTGATCCCCGGTAAGGGTAAGCGGCTCTGTATCCGCGCGACCCAGCTGATCGAAAACGGTAAAGTACTGCTCAACGACCGCCCGGTCAAAATCCTCGCTTTCTTCGGCGAACGCCAGCAGCATCTCATCCTCAGCGTCAAACTGGTTTTTGTAATCGCAGGTCACGCTGTCATAGTAATCATAGTCTACCGAAGCATACCCGCTCGCGCCGTCGCTGTAATACACCGTCGTATCTTTGGCGACGGAATCCGTGATCCGCTTGCAGCTTTTCTTTAGGCCGATCTTACCGCTTGTAACGCTGTAGGTGATCCGATCGATGTTCTCTCCGGTGACGGAAAGGTCGATCAGGAATTCTTCGCCGAAGCTACCTCCCTGATACGCGCCGCCGCCCCATTTCACTCCGCCGACCTTGACATAGCTGTCTGCGCTCAAAGGGGCATTTTCAGCAGCGGCAGCGGTAAGCGTGAAGTTGTTGGCAACTGCTGTGTTTTCCTCCTTTGAGCGAGGTATCAACAACACAGTCAGGATGACCGCGACAACCAACGCGGCTGCTATCGCGGAGATATAACGCGGGGATTTCCTTTTTTGCGGCTGCTGTTTCATCGCTGCGACAACGCGCTTCTTGAAACGATCGCCGGCGTGGATTTTATCCATTGCTCTCTTATAGCGCTTATCCATAGTGATCCTCCTCCAATATCGGTCTGAGCTTTTCACGCGCGCGCTTCAGCCGCGAGGTGACGGTTCCTGTTTTGACGCCGAGGATATCGGCGATCTCGGCGACCGTATAGTCCTCGTAATAATACAGATAGATCACATCCCGATACCGCTTCGAAAGGCTGTTCACCTCGATGAGGATCCCCCTCTCCTCTACGGTGAGGATCGGCTCGTTTTCGTTCTTGTATATTTCGTCAAGGTATACGATATCCTCTGCCTGCTTTGCGCGATGAAAAGAATGACATTTGTTGACGGTCGCGCGAATGATATACGCTTTCAGATGTTCGTCGTCATAATCGCGGATCTGTTTATTGACCAACGAAAGAAAAACCTCTTGCGCGATATCCTCGGCGTCCTGCATACAGACGGTATACTGATACGCGATCCGTATGACGGTATCGCTGTACGCAGCAACGATCTGCTCGATGAAATCGTCGTTTTTCATCTTTGCCTCCTTTCGGGAAATCATGATTCCTTCATCTATTAACACGCAAAAAAGACCGGGTTTGTTGCAAGACTTTAAAAATTATTTATAATGTAAGATCAGGGCGAAGAGCATCTCTATGATATTGCACTGAAAAAAGGCGAGGTCAGTATCTCGGAGAACGGTCATCCGCTCGTATAGACAGCACAATAACAAGGCTCCCTCAACGAGGGAGCCTTGTTGCGTCACAGATGTTTACTTGCGATACGGCGTATCGTCGAGGGGTAAGCTCTGACGGAATTTGCCATCGTATTTGTAATAGGCAAGCGCGCAGGCGGGAGCGGTCGGGATCATGCACAGCTCCCCGCAGCCCTTCGCGCCGAGTGAGAACGGCAGCTTGTCGCTCTCGGCGGGTCGGCAGAG
>OMTA01000138.1 GCA_900313895.1 uncultured Eubacteriales bacterium
TTTGTTCTGGGTATCGGCATCTGCATCTTTCTGTATTCATTCATGCCCGACGTCGGGCTGATCGGCGGCGGCTCATGTATGACCATTCTCGGCGTGATGTACCTGTTTTTACCGTTTCCGCCGGATGTTTTCATTGAAAAACAAAAATTGAAAAAAGCGATCTTTATGACGCGTATCATCGCGGGCGTGATCCTTGCGATCGGCGCGGCGGTGTTAATTTACGGAATCATCCGCATCCTGTGAATATTTGATCCGCATAGGTGAAAACTAACGGTACAGCCCGAATACCCGGGCTGATTAATCAATGATCGGGAGGTTTTCAAATGCTGGATAAAATCGCGTTGACGCTGTTGGTGATCGGCGGTATCAACTGGGGCAGCGTCGGTCTGTTTCAATTTGACATCGTCGCCTTTTTGGCAGGCGGCCAGTCGGGTATCATCAGCCGCATCATCTATGTCATCGTCGGGCTGTCCGCACTGTGGTGCATTTCGCTGTTGTTCCGCGATACGACCGAAGCGGGCGACCGTGACTACAGAGCTAGCACGACATAAAACGGTTATCAAAAAGAAGAAGCTGCCTTGTTATCCGCAGGGCAGCTTTTTGTTATCCTTTTATTTTGACTCAGCGAGGATCGCCTTGATCGGATAGTTGTCTACGACAAACGTATCCTTGCTGTCGAGCTTGATCGGAAGCTCGCGCTCTTTTTTGCCGATCTCATTACCTATCTGTTCAAAGGCGATATCGATATGCGTATCGATCATGCGACTCAGATCCGTCCAGCTTCCTTTTTCCCAAAGATAGCTCTCGCCTTTATTGACCACAGCGCGCGTCTTTATCCCGTCGGCGATCTGTGTGGAATACGGAAAGACCTCGGAATAGACAGCCTCCTCCCCGGCCGTATGCTTCATCGTCAGCACGACCGCGTATTTGTCGCCCTTTCTGAGCTTGTATTCATCGGCGAGATCAACGGTATAATATCCCGGGTAAGTATGGCGACATTCGCCTTTTTCGAGCAGTTCACCGGACGCGGGATCGCCGTCATCGATCCCCTTGTAGATCTCATAGCTGACCTCGGTTTTCGGCTGCGTCGTCATATAGGCAATCTGAAAAAGGGACTCGTCCTCCTCAGCGTCGAACACATTCGCCATCCTGAATTCATCCTCGCGGTCAACGGTCGCGTACCACTGGGTCATCAAAAGATCGTACTGGTCGATATTGCGCGCGGTATGCGCCGCCTTTTTGCTGTTATCAAAGGAATAGCTCAGCGGCGTTTTGATGCTCTGATCATAGTAGGAGAGCCAAAGATAGCCGTCGTCATCGGGATCACCGGAAAGTCCCCAGCTGTTCTTGATGATGAACGCGCCGTTTTCGGGCGGCGTGATATTCTTGACGGTATCTCCCCCGGTGTCCTTACGGGTAAATCTTTCCTTGGGATAATCATCGTCGTAGCCGATGATCGCGACCGCGTGATCGACCGAATCCTCGCCCTCGTAGTAAACATGACGGCTTTTTCCGCCGAAGCCCACATGGGACGAGTATACGCCGATCGTCACGGCATGACCTTTGTTCAGCTCATATTTGATGGCATCCATGCCTTCCTGATCAAAGGAATACGCACCGTCTTTATCGTGCTGTGCGGGACTAGGGAGCTTGATCACATTTCTCAGGATCGCATCAGAATCCGCACAGCGATATTCCGCGTTTTGAGGAAGCGTCCATTCGCCGCTCCACATATCGTCATACGCATAGGGCTTCTCCCCTTTGACGGTGAGGCTCTCATCCACAGGGCCGAATCCCGCCCCGAAAAGATTGACGTTGCCGACAAATGCGCCGCCGAAGATCGCCGATATAACAGGGGTCTCCTTTTCCGCTTCCGATGGATCAAAGCCCTCCCCTATCTGCGAAGCTCTAACCCTGCCGACCTTGACGTCCTCGCGGGTCATTCCGTGGAACACATACCACGAGATATACTTCTCGGAAAAATCGACTTGCTTATTCTCCTTGCCCGCGTCTACCCCCATATCATTTGCGTAGAGATAGGAGCTCTCCGCAGCGGCAGCCATCGCCATCGCCCAACAATCACCGAAGAGCTGGGTCTTGACCGGCGTGACATAATTCATCCCGTCAAGATCTCTGAGATCGAGCTTAGCGGGCAGCTTGGATACATCGATCTTCTCAAAGCCGCCGTTATCCTCGTTATCCTTTTTTCCGGAAGAACACGCGGCACATGAGCAGATGATCATGACCGACAGCACAAACGCTAACAGCTTTTTCAAATCAATCAACACCTCACTATCCGTTTCTTTTCAACATCATACCATACATCGCATCAAATCATCAAGCATTATTGTCAAATGTATAGCCCAAGGCGGAGGATAGCTTCCTCGCCTGCTCAACGGTATTTCGAACGGCTGACAAAAAGTCCTCGCTGACCGCCCTGCGAAAGAATCCTACCGTCGTCAAAGCGTAGCGCAGCCTGCCTGTACTGTCAAACACCGGCGCAGATACCGCCCGCAGACCGATCTTGTACTCGCCATCCTCAACGGCATAGCCACGCTCACAGGTGGTATTCAGATCACGGCTGAGCGTCTGCGCATCCGTGACAGTATGCGGCGTATAGGAGATCATGCGCTGCTTTTTCAATAACGAATCCCGGGATCTCTGCGAAAGATAAGACAGCATCAATTTGCCCTGAGAAGTCGCGTGCAGCGGCAGCCTGACGCCGATCTCCGGCATGACGCGCACACCGCCCGCAGGGAATGCGTAATCGAACGATACGACGCCCTTGTTATCGAGCATCGAGATCACCGCCGTCGAGCCTGTCAAGGCGCTCAGGCGTTCCAGATACGGATGCGCCAAAGCGCTGATATCAAAGCCACGTGATACCGCCGCACCGTATTCAAAGAGCTTGATCCCGAGCGTATACGCACCGTTGTCGAGCTGACTGACCAGTCCCCTATCGCGCATGGTCGAAAGCAGCGCATGGACGGTGCTTTTCGGATAACCGCTGCGCTCGGATAGCGCGGAGAGCTTCATCCCCTCATCCTCCATCGATAAAATGTCCAACAATGTGATCGCTTTATTCAGCGACTTTACCTTCACTTCTTCCTGTGACATCTGATCACCTCGATTTGATTATACATCATCTATCATTCGCGCGCAAGAGAAATTCTGTATTGCTGAACAATTGTTTTGTATAGCAGAACAATTTCGTTGTCGAAAATCGCTGATCATGATACAATAACGGTATGAAATCATCAAGAGGTGACCCATATGAAAAGAATCCTTGCATTATTCATATCCGCGATCCTGTGTGTCGGCGTACTTATCGCCTGCTCATCGAACAAAAAGGCAGAGAAAAAAGCCTCCGAAGATACAGCAAAAACCGAGGTCATCGTCTTTGCCGCCGCCAGTATGACGGAAACGCTCACAGAGCTGGGCGACGCTTATATGAAAGAGCATCCCGAAGTCAAGCTGACCTTCAACTTTGATTCCTCCGGCACGCTGAAAACCCAGATCACAGAGGGCGCAGACTGTGACCTCTTTATCTCTGCCGCACAGAAGCAGATGAACGAGCTGGATAAAACCGCCGACAAGGAGAAGAACCCCGACGGGCTTGACTTCATCGATCCCGACAGCCGTATCGACCTGCTGGAGAACAAGGTCGCCCTGTGCGTTCCCGAAGGCGCTTCCAAGGGCATCGATTCCTATGACGCACTCGCTAAGCAGCTGAAGAACGGCGAGGTACTCCTCGCGATGGGCAACGCCGATGTTCCTGTCGGACAGTATACGCAGAAGATCTTCAGCTACTACAAGCTCAATGAAGAGGATCTCGCGAAAGCCGGCAAGCTCACCTATGGCTCCAACGTCAAGGAGGTCACCTCTCAGGTAGCCGAGGGCTCGGTCGACTGCGGCATCATTTACCAGACAGATGCCTACAGCGCGAACCTCAAGATCGTCGATACCGCGACCGAGGAGATGTGCGGTCAGGTCATCTATCCCGCCGCCGTTATGAAGAACAGCAAGAATACCGACGCAGCCGCGGAATTCCTCAAATTCCTGCAAACCGATCAAGCCGCGGAAGTATTCACCAAAGTAGGCTTTACAATACCGCGGGACGTCGAGGCGCCGTCCCCTACAATCAGTTAACGATGGATCTTTACCCGTTATACAACTCGCTTCGGATCTCGGCGATCTCCGCTGTCATCGTATTCTTCCTCGGGATCGCCGCCGCGTACTATATCGCGAAATGTCCGAGGCTCATCAAAGGAATACTCGATGTGATATTCACCCTGCCGCTGGTACTACCGCCTACCGTGGTGGGGTATCTCCTTTTGCTTCTCTTAGGACCCCGCCGACCCGTGGGAACGTTTTTTCTCGACAGCTTCGATATCAAGCTGACCATGCATTGGTGGTCGCCGATCTTCGCAGTGACGGTCATCGTATTCCCACTGATGTACCGCACAGCGCGCGGCGCGTTTGAGAACTTCGACGAAAATCTCGCCTCCGCTGGCAAAACACTGGGACTGTCGAACACCTACATCTTCTGGCGCATCCGCATCCCCGCCTGCAAGCAGGGGATCATCGCGGGCGCAGTACTGTCATTCGCGCGCGCCTTGGGCGAGTACGGCGCAACCTCTATGATCGCCGGCTACACGCCCGGCAAGACCGCTACGGTCTCCACCGCCGTCTACAACCTGTGGCGTATCGGCAACGATGATCTGGCGCTCAAATGGGTGCTGATCAATATCGCGATCTCCGCCATTGTCCTGCTCTGTATCAATCTGGTGGAAAAGC
>OMTA01000264.1 GCA_900313895.1 uncultured Eubacteriales bacterium
GTCATCATGGATCTGTTTATGACGCGGATCGACAGCATCGGGGTTATGCGCGCTGTTCGTCGCGGTAAGCCCGAGAAGCTGCCGATGTTCGTCGTCTACTCCGGATTTGACAGCCCGGTTCTGGAGCGGGAGGTCATGAGCGCAGGCGCGACGTATTTTGTGCTCAAGCCGTTCAACCTCGGCGATCTGGCAGAGAACATCATCCGGCTTTCTAAGAATCGCAAAGCAAAAGCAAAGGGCGGTATCCGTCAGGCGGGCTTTGATAACTACAGCATCGAGGTCAAGGTGACGGAGATTCTGCATCAGATAGGTGTGCCGGCACATATCAAGGGCTACCACTATCTCAGGGATTCCATCATCATGTCCATCGAAAAGCCGGAGATCATCAACGCGGTCACAAAGCAACTCTACCCGTCGGTCGCGAAGAAATACGAGACAACGTCATCGCGAGTAGAACGCGCGATCCGCCATGCAATCGAGGTCGCGTGGGACAGAGGCGACGTCGAGGTGCTGAACTCCTACTTCGGCTATACGATCCAAGGGAGTCGCGGAAAGCCGACAAACAGCGAATTTATCGCGATGATCTCGGATAAACTGAGATTACAGATGAAAAACGCAAGCTAACAAAAGAGGGACTGCTTCGGCAGTCCCTTTGATTTTGTTGATTCAAGAAAACGGATATGTATTGGTGATCTGGGCGTTTCCGTCCAAATCGGAATAGATCTCGAGGATCACATAAGCAGGCTTATCGGATGACGTATCGCTGCACAGCACATGGTAATTATAGCCTGCTACGACCTGCATACCGAGGTAGGCGATCGGGTCATAGCTTTTGTCATCGTGTCCTTGACAGACTTTTTCGACCGCTGTTCTGACCTCGTCGGTCAAAGCGGGAGAGGTCGGCTCTCCCCAACCGCCGGAGACAGGATGCTCGGGATCATACGTCGCGGGCGCGGATAAACCGCAGCTACTGATTGCAAGGATGCTCAGTTCGCTGCTTTTGCCCTCTCTGACCGTTACCAGCACATAGTAATAGGAAGAACCCGATTTCTTTTTGCACAGGATCAGACGATCGGTATTGGCATCGGTTGCTTTTGAATCGATCAACGCTACGGGAGTCAGCGCCGCATCGCCCGTATGATCTTCATTCAAAGAGATAAACATGGTTTTGATTTCATCGGTGATCATAGGGTACTCAACTTCCTTTCCCTCTCCTGTCGGCTCTGCGGAGGAAGCTTCCGTCACTTTATCGGAGCCGGATTCATCATGATTCCGGCAGGCTGACAGAGTCATCATCATCATAAAGACCAAAAGAGTAATTATAATTCTTTTCAAGAAATATCACCTCTTGCTGTCATTCCGAACACAAATGCTCCGATTGATGTCATCATAACATAGAACAATCCTGCCGTCAACCATACAATCGTGTTGACAGCAGGGATCGGCGGGTGGTATAATAGAATTGACAGAAAGGCGGTGCAAAGATGGCTTTTGATACGTTTGATGAAGGGATCGTTTTGGGCGGTATGCGCTCAAAGACCGAGATTCGCACTCTGATCTGCTATATGCTGAAAAGCGTCGGCGCGCCGATGGGCAAAGAGATGATCGTCAACGCGCTGATGGAAAAAGGGCTTGCTAACTATTTTGAGACAAGCTCCTGTTTTGACGACCTCATCCGCCACGGTAACATCAAGCCGCATGAGGAGAACAGCTCGCTGTATATCAATACAGAGAACGGCGATATGATCGCGACACAGCTCGAAGATACCCTCGCCCCTACCGTCAAGGAACGCGCGACAGAATGTGCCCTGAGCCTGTTGAAAAAGCAACAGATCGAGAGCGACAACAAGGTCACGATCGAGAAATGCGAAAACGGCTACAACGTCAACTGCTCGATCTCGGGCGGCGATATGGATCTGCTCCGCTTTACGCTGTATGTTCCCGATATCAATCAGGCACGCCAGATCCGCAAAAACTTTTACAAGAATCCCGATATGTTCTATTCGGTGATGATCGCGATGCTGACGCGTAACAAGCGCGCCGTTACCGAGATTCTCGACGAACTGGGATCGGTCATCTAAATTATTACTCGGTAATTCGCTACGCTCGAACAATGATGCAATTCCTCAATCTCTTTCAGAGGGAGCTCTCTTTACCAAAGGGAGCCTAGAACGCCGAGAGGATCACCATCAAGGCGACCCCGGGGATCCCGCCCGCGGAGGACAGGATCAGCGACAGCTCCGTGACGGGGATATAGACCGTCGTCAGCGGTGACAGCAGGTTCACGATGCCCAACACCAATATCCCGACCAGCATGGATAAAAAAGCCCTCTTGAAGGGCTTTTTCTTTTTCGCCGCGTAATGGATAAAGGAAAACGCCAGAAAGATTCCGATAAAGATCAGTACTGTTTTCAATTCTCATTCTCCAAACA
>OMTA01000139.1 GCA_900313895.1 uncultured Eubacteriales bacterium
TGGCAAAGTGATCGATGAGGGCAGCTATGACGCTTCCTACGCGATTTCCAGAACCAATCCGGTAGTTATTCCGGCAGGCTCTGTTGAACCTTCAACCGAAGCTCCTGCGACCGAGGCTCCCGCAACTGAGGCTCCCGCAACTGAGGCTCCCGCAACTGAGGCTCCCGCAACTGAGGCTCCCGCAACTGAGGCTCCTACCGCAGCTCCGACTAACGCTCCCGCAACACTGGCTGATGGCTTCTATCTCATCAGCAGCGAGAAGGAATGGACTGTTGATAACTTGACTGCTGCCGATAAGTTTGCTGAATTTTCTGATACTGAGTACAAACTGACCGCAACGGTTGTTGCCGGTGCGGGCTACAAGGTAGTCAAGGTCGTTAACGGCGAGATCACCAATTGGTATCCGGACGGCATGGACAATGAATATGTCGCAGACCAGAGCCATTCCGGAACTCCTGATATCTACTTCAAGGAGACTTACCAGGATGATTGGGCTGCTTTCGGCGGTTACTTCTGGATGTCCGAGCCCAACCCCGCAACTGAGGCTCCGACAGCTGCTCCCACAGATGCTCCGACTGACGCTCCTTCAACCATCACTGTGAAGTTTACCGATGCAGTGTACTATGGTGACGTAAACGTTTACTACTGGCCGAATGGCGGCGATTGGCCGGGTAAGGCAATGACCGTGGTTGATACTAACGATTTTAATCAGAAGGTTTACACAGCGGTGATTCCCGCAAATGTTCAAGGCATCATCTTCAACGGCAACGGCAGACAGACTGTGGATATTCTTACAGACATCAAGGACGGTGCTTGGTGGTACTCTCTCGATAACACTGATGAGCAAGGCCATAACTATGTTAAGCTGGTTGGCGATGAGCCCACAGAAGCTCCCACAGATGCTCCCACAGACGCTCCGACCGAGGCTCCTACTGAGGCTCCCACAGACGCACCTACAACTGCACCCGTAACCGAGGCTCCGACAGAAGCAGCTACCGAGGTTCATGAATTTGAATTCACATTGACCGCAGGTCGCTTCATCTCTTTCGACTTTGGTGTTGAATATGATACAGATACCTATTCATTTGTAGACGTTACCTATCCTGGCTTCATCAAAAAACAAGCTGTTGTAGATGATGAAGGTGAGATCGTTTATGATGATAACGGCGCACCGATGATCGAAGAGGTCATCGATCCTAAGATTGTCGTCAGGGATCAGAGAGAGTACACCGATCGTATCATCGATACTATTGATATCAACGGATCTGATAAGGGTTCTGAAACCGGCGATCCCTCAAATGATTACTTCAAGAGTTTCGTAAATGGCAAGGCAGTATTTGTCCTCAAGCTCAGCTGTGACGCAGGTACAGAAATGAAAGCGCCTGTTGTCATGATCAGAGACATTGTAAACTCTGCGGGAATTATTCAAGCATCTAAACCCAGCATTCCCTTTAGCTGGACATATACCTGCGATGGCAAAGTGATCGATGAGGGCAGCTATGACGCTTCCTACGCGATTTCCAGAACCAATCCGGTAGTTATTCCGGCAGGCTCTGTTGAACCTTCAACCGATGAGGCTCCTACCGCAGCTCCGACTCAGGCTCCCTCGACTCTCGCAAACGGCTTCTATCTCATCAGTTCCGAAAAGAGCTGGAGTGTCGATAACCTGACTGCCTCTGATAAGTTTGCTGTATACTCTGAAACCGAGTATAAGCTCACCACTACTGTTGTAAAGGGCGTCGGCTATAAGGTAGTAAAGGTCGAGAATGGCGCGATCACCAATTGGTATCCGGACGGAATGGATAATGAATACGTAGCAGATGAAGCTCATTCCGGCACACCCGACATTTACTTCCAGGAAACCTATAAGGCAGATTGGGCTGCTTTCGGCGGCTACTTCTGGATGTCTGAGCCCAACCCCGCGACCGAGGCTCCCACAGCCGCTCCGACCGAGGCTCCGACTCAGGCTCCCACAGCCGCTCCGACTCAGGCGCCTACAGAAGCTCCCACAGCTGCTCCGACTCAGGCTCCGACAGAAGCTCCCAAGAGCTATGTCTATCTCAACCCGAGCATCTGGAATGTCGGCGCAGGCGAGAGATATGACCTGTATGTATGGGGAACCGGTGTAACAGCAAAATGGATCACCGCTACCAAGGTCAGCGACAGCAAGTATCAGTTCGAGATTCCGGACGGTTACACAGGCGGTCTGTTTGTAAGAGCAAAGTCCACCTGGACTCCCGGCGATTGGAACAGCACCGATAAGTGGAACCAGACCGAAGATCTTACCATTACCGGCAATATCGGAAAGACCTATACAGTCAATTCGTGGAATGGCGGTACTGACGGCAAGAGCAAAGGTACCTGGGCTTAATCGCTCAAAACGTTTCGCATCACGCATACTGCAAAACGGATAGAATAATCTCCAATTACATTGGGACAGGCTCCGTGCCTGTCCCAATTTTTGCGAAAAATTTTCAAATACCCGAAACCTTTTCCTTTTATTTACTACTTTATTCTTGAAAGGAATTTTCCGATAATTCGCGCGAACTTCAAGGGGAACAACATGGACGATAAGGATATCATCGACCTGTATTTCAGCAGGGATGAAAAAGCACTGGAGCATACTGCGAAAAAATACGACAGCTATTGCTATGCCATCGCCCATAGGATCCTCGGCAGCGAGGAGGACGCCAAAGAGTGCGTCAATGACGTTTTGCTCGCTGCGTGGGAAACGATCCCTCCGAATCGTCCAGAAAAGCTGTCCCTTTATCTCGGAAAGATCACTAAGAACATCAGCGTCAACAAGCTGAGAACGATCAACGCCAAAAAACGCGGCGCGGATTATGTCCGCGTATGTATCGATGAACTCAGCGAGATCGTCCCCTCAGAGAACGATCCGACCATCCTGCTTGAATCGGAAGAGCTGGCGCAGGCGATCGAGCGCGGTCTGAGATCCGTTTCCGCAACCAACCGACGCATTTTTATCAGCCGCTATTATTATCTGGAGAGCATCGGCGAGATCGCTTCAAGACTCTGCATGAACGAGAATCAGGTCAAGCTGCGATTACACCGAACGCGTGCAAAGTTGAGAAAAATGCTGAGAAAGGAGGGGCTGACGGATGAATAAGAGAGAATCGGCAAAGCGTATCTATACCGCGTTAGAAAGCATCGACACCGAACTGTTATATGATGCCCGCGCTTACCACGCGCCGAAAATCAAACCCTATCTGCGCTATGCGGTCGCGGCGGTGATTGCGCTTGCGCTTTTGACCTCAGCCCTGATCCTGATCTCGGCAAAAACCGTCACTGATTATGTGACGATTGATACCAACTACGGCGCGACGTTGGAGTTGAACCGTGATCGACGGATCGTCAAAGCGAAAGCCGCGTCATCGATGTATCATCATACGGCGCAAGCCTGTACCAATCTCAAGTATCAGGAAGCGGCGGCACAGCTGATCGACAAAATGGGCGAGAGGGGCGGCTTGAGTAAAACCGCCAACACCATCCTGATCGGCGCGCCCGATAACAGCGCAGACGTCGCCGACGAGTTGCTTGAATCCCTCGACGCGACAGAGTATTGTGTAATGCGCGTTGATATAAAGAATGAATCCGCCGCGGAGAAGCTCGCGAATAAGCGGCACATCACCAAGGGCAAAGCGGCGCTGTTATTAGATTTGAACAATGAAAAAAACAACATCGACGAAAACCGTCTGTTCCGCCTCAGCGCGAACGATATCGCGCTCCTGTTGCAAAGCAAGCGGATCACCTCGGACGCTATTACCGTCAGCGGAACGCCCCTTGACGGCGGCTATCTCAGCAAAGAAGCTGTCATACAGATCGCTCAAAAAGCCGCAAAGCTCACGCCTGATAAGATCGTCTGCGAGCTTGACAGCGACGGTTTCAAGCTGATCTACAACGTCATGCTGTACGCGGGCGACAAGGGCGCCGCCTATATTATCGGTGCGGCGACAGGGGAGATACAGTGGGAATTCCACGGCGCGGCAAACGCCCTGCGCGGCGAGCTAAACAAAACGCACGAGCAATACGGGACGGCATCAGAAAATACCCCGCCCTATCAAACAACGCCGAATCCTGTTATATCGAATCCCGATACAACGATCATTTCTGCCGATGCTCCGACGCAAATTCCCGCGACCGGTTTTGTTGCCCCGACCGAAAAACAGCCGGCTCGATCAACCGAAAAATCGGAACCGACAACTGCCGATCCGACCACTTCGCCTATCGCTGTCCCGACAGAACCATCGAAAAAAGACGCCCCGACCGAAGCTGACGAATTGCCTTTTGTGCCTCTGCCACCGGAGCCGCAGACAACTCCCGCCGTACAGCCGGATGCTCCATCGGATGATAGCTACATGACGGCACACGGTATCCATGATAACTCGATCCAAGCGCACGATACTCCGATAGATGGCGACTGGGTTTTTACTGCCCATCGTGTTGTTACGGATTATTATGAACGTAATCCATACGCCATCCTGATAACAAACCGAGATCAGCTGTTGCGGTATTGGGAGGACTATCCCGATATGAAAGCGAATTCGTTTTATCAAAACAGATACCTCAGCGACGGATGGTTTGACGATCACGCGCTGCTCTACGCGACAAATACCGAGTACTATGATTTGACATATCATATCCATTGGTATGCGGTAAGAAATAACAGCGGTCATTTGTTCGTTGCATGGTATGATTCCCGCGAGCTATATGACCTTTCCTCGGAGAAACCGTTTGATTACCCTAACTCCGTGACGTGCGGAATCGAGCTGAACGCGAATCTTTCGAATATCAAAACCATGTGGCTCACAAAGCTTACTTGAAAAGATACAAGGAGCCTTATTTGGTTATCGTAACACCTCAGGGTGTTATCATATAGTTTCTGCTTTACTATAATGAAAATCAAGGAGGAAACCAAAACGGCGTTTCAATTGTATTACTAACGAAGGAGGAAAATAGAATTCTTCAACAGTGTTTTGTGTTTAGCTGTTACTATCACTATTATAATTATTAAGGAGGAATTAAAGTGAAAAGAATTATAGCTCTAATACTCATGCTTTGTATGCTACTCAGCATTGGCGGCGTAACAGTGTTTGCAGGCACACCAGTATTCGATGTTACTGATCATTGGAAAAAGAATGTTGTAATCTTTTATAACGTTGATGACATTTTCAATGCGGCGACAATCTGTTACTGTGCCGACGGTTCCGAAAAGTGGCAGAACGCAGATATGACCTATGGCGGTAAGAACGAGTATCATCAGGACAGCTGGTATTTCACCATACCGGAAGGCAAGTACCGTTACTATATCACCGACGGTACACACCGCACTCAGGAACAGTATTTTACTAATGAGGTGCTTCTTTATCTGATGAACGAAACCGATAAAAACGGATACTATGAGTTGTTGCTCGATTGGATATCTGGTCTTAAAGGAGACGCTGATAATGACGGCGAAGTTACCATTTTAGATGCAACCTATATTCAAAGACATTTGGCAGATATTGTACTTTCCTCGCCAATAGTTAAAGAGGCGGCTGATGTTGATGGTGACGGTGATGTTACCATCGTTGATGCAACTCGCATTCAAAGGGCACTTGTAGGTATTTGTAATCTTGACGGAACGCCCTGTTAAATGCTAATCAAATATTTATAACAAAAGGCTGTCCCGAAGGACAGCTTTTGCATAATTCGTTGCTTTTCTGCATACCCTGTTTTTGGGTGATAATATGTTCAAGAAAAACTGGAAAACCTATGTCGGCTGGATCGTCGCGACCGAGGCGATCGGGCTTGCGTCCGGGCTTCTGACAATGAACGCGATGGAGCATTATAAGAACGAGGTCATCAAACCGCCGCTCTCGCCGCCCGCGATCCTGTTCCCGATCGTCTGGGTGATCCTGTACGCCTTGATGGGCTACGGCGCGGCGCTCATATCGCTGAATACGCGCGGCAAAGACAGGAGTATTTCGATCGGTTTATATCTTGCACAGATCTTCTTTAATTTCTTTTGGAGCATTATTTTCTTCAACCGGGAGGATTATTTATTCGCGCTGATCTGGATCATTCTGCTGCTGGTGCTGATCATCGCGATGACGATCTATTTCCGTCGCGTCAGCAGGACCGCCGCTTATTTGCAGATCCCGTATATTATATGGGTCGCGTTCGCAACCTATCTCAACGCCGGCGTTCTTGCACTGAATGG